>CAMKRB010000360.1 GCA_946415045.1 uncultured Myxococcales bacterium | reverse complement strand
AATAGTAGGCGAACGGCTTGCCGCGGCCTTTTTCGACGTCGTAGTAGATGTCGGGCGTTGCGTAGTAACCGGCGGCCGAGAGCTGGACGCGGTCGGCGTAGGCCCAGTTGATGACCTTGACGATATCGACGGGGTCTTTGCCCGGCGCGAGGCACAGGCCGTTGTCGTTTCTCGTCATCCGCCCGCGTCAGCTAATTACAAACTGGCAAAACAAACTGATTCGTATTCTTCAAAAGGTAGATCCAGTTGGTTTATAGGCGAATGTTTGGGATACTGATATGGAACATATATAATGTTACCTCGCATTTCTGGATAAGGTTTACCTAGACAAATAATGCCAGCAGGCTCGATATGATCCAACATTGCTTCATAACCACGCAGAAACGCCTTTGATGACAGCTTGCTTCCAACAGTTGATATTGCAACCCAACAACCTCTTTCAATTCCATCAAAGCAAAACTCAAAACTCGCTGGACTACTCCACGTTACAGATGGAATCACAGGCATTTTCCAAGCTTCCTGCCAATGCTTACCGACCCAACGGCTATGAGCAACAGACTCAATTTCACGCCATGTGTTCATTTCCCGCCAATCAGAATAATCAGGCGAAATGAGCGCCCTATATTGAGATAGTTTGTTGCGGTGCTTATCTGGATTATTATAATAAACATGTATCCTATAATCATCCAAAAAGCCATGAACAATTTTCTGGCAGTTTTCTTTTCTGTCATTCGGCCTAGTGTCGGATAGAGCAATAAGCTTTATACGATTCAAGTCCATTTCCTGTTTTCGAATGTACGGAAACTCATTTTTGCCATGTGTTTCGTATTGATTACGTAAAAATATGGGATCGTTTCGATACGAATAACTGTTCATATTTACCCCCAATCTATAAACTCAACATCATCGCCTGCTTCTTCGAGCGTTTTACCGTCGAAAATCTTAGCGTTGAGAAATGCCTGCCAACGTTGTTCCGCTGTATCTGCTTCAACTTCCCAAATTTTTTGAAAATTATCACAACCATCAGTCCAGCATCCCACATAAGCATAACATTTATTCTCATTCTTTTTATACCAACCGGCATATTGATACATCTTACCCTGATACTTAAAAAAAGCATCAATTCCAAGGTAAGCGTCATCAACAAATGCTTTCCACTGTATACCTTTCATAATCGCTCCTTTTGATGCTTCAGTTCTGCATCACTTAGTTTAACAAAGAATTTTTTATATTTTTCAAACTCCCCAACTGTAAGATTTCTTGCTGGTTGATGCCAGTCTTTACCATGCTTTTGAGGATCATAATCATGAGCATGAAGGACGGGCTTATTTTCTTTATCATGAGTCAGATTATGTTCAGGATGGTAGGCTATTTCCAGAACCAGTTCGTGTTTTTCATTATACTCGCGATATTGTGAGAATTTACCGTCAGAATCCAGTTTAATATATGACTGACTGGAATGTGCTTCTTCCGGAAGCTTTCTTGCAGCATTATCATCAATTGGTTGAAGAACTTTTACGCCATCTATATACCCAACGGTTTTATATTGATAGGGAACATCCTTCCCGGCTGCGTATGTACCTCGTCCACCCATAATTACCTCCTTACATGAGAATCGAGCGATCTCTTGTTTCAGTAATCCAGTTTGAGATTCAAACAGGTTAATAATTTGACTTTTCGACGAGATGTGCCATAAGCAGCCTTGGAGCTGGGTGGTGCTTATTGCACATCCAGATTTACGGCCCTGTGAGATGCTGCAACATCGCTCAGGGCCTTTTTGTTTTTCGGTTATTTTCATATTCGATGATCTCCCATAATGTACCTAATTGTCACAATTGCAGTAAGTCAAAAGTAACCAAACAATTGAGTTTATGAAGTGTCTGAATCCATATTTTCCTCCTTATTATTTTAGCAAAACAATTGTCTGGATAAAATGCTTATGCATATCTTCCCCTATTGCGTTGCCACTGTTGGCGCAGTGGCAACGAGATACCTGCTATTTGCAATATTTGGCTTGTATTTCAGCCACAGAATATGACACGTTGAATTTGTCTGCAATCTCGAAAGGACTCATACCACATGCGAGATGTCGCATGACCAAAAACTCTCCTGCAAAGGTATTTGCCTGCCATTCTGGATCCATGTAGGCAGGTAGATTAGTTTCCAAACGACAAAGCTTCATGTGCTTAGGTGTATGAAAGAGAAGATGCCCCAATTCATGAGTGAGCGTAAATCTTGACCTTGGGTCACCAGAAGCGGCATTAACATAAACGTCTTCTCGCACTCTTATGATTGCTGGGCCATCGTGATATGAGGGAATTGTTTCAGCATATTTGCCTCGAAGTTTATATGATTCAGCTATTTCAAACAGAAAGTTGGGATGTAGTTCAGGCAAAATATTTTCAATAAACCGTACAATATCGAAATTCACAATATCCTCAAGACCAACCAATTTTCTAAGCTGAAGTGCGTTATAGGCAATATCATTGCGTGAAAGTGGAGCTGCAGCATATTTGGATTCTGTTTTTCGAAGTGGTTCTGATTTATTCATTATTTCCCCCCTCTCATTATTCTACGCATCGCCTCAATTTGTTCTGGTGTTAGTCCCTGATACTCCCTGGCAAATGCAACCGCAAGTTCGCGGTTCGCATCACTTGAGTTATCGAAAGACAAAACGATTTGCGTTTCAGTATTCGCAATTGCGCGTTCAAATTCTGCTTTTTGTGCGTCATTTAAGGCGTATAGCTCGCAAATCCGTGCATTCCATGCGGACGGCATCCGCTTTTTCCCATTTTCAACAGAAGACAAGAATGAGGGAGCCACACCAAGCTTGTTCGCCATATCGAGCAGAATTTCGTCTGCATCTATCCTTAGCTTTCTGAGAAATTTTCCCAATTCCGTCGCCATCGCGTTTGCTCCTTGTGAAATAGTGCGTACTGACAGATTATTACCTGCCACCATCATGCACAAACAAAAGATTAGCCGCTAAAAGGATAAAGTCAAGAATTTATTTCACCTAAAGGTGAATTTTTTTCACAACAACACATCTTTGACTCAGGTTCTTTGGAAAGCAGTGGTGATTTGTATTGGAACAGCTCGCCTTGGCGCGTGTCACGACACGCGCCTACTCGCAGGCGCCCGCCGCTATCTGCGATACGCGGGCGCACACATGAAATGGTGTTGACACGATACCCAAAACATGGAACTTTAACTGATGGCACGATGGAATCCCCATTGGATGCCGCAGATTGAACAACATAAGGCCGCCTCGCAATGAATTTTATTCATAAATTTAACGGGGGGGGGCATATTATTCATGTTGCTCCACCCATAATCTAAGTTTAATCGACAAATCATCCTGTTTTCTGAAGGAGCCAATCCCATGTTGATTGGCATACAGGATGAAATACTGCGGCTTGAACAATTAGGGCTGCTCGAAAGCTTGCTCAAAGACCAGACCACCGGACACAACATCCGCTGGGCGACGGATGCTTATACCGAACATGGACGAGCTTACGAAAAAAATGCTGAAATAACGCCTGAATTAATCACTGGCGAGCATTCGGGTGTGATTAGAAATCGCGCACGAAAAGAACTCGAATTGCAGTCAGACCGCACCAAAAGTCACGCAGAGGTGTTCAGTCCTATCTGGGTATGCAACCGGATGATTGATGCGGCTTTGGAAGAAACCCATAACGAAACGCAGAAATCGGGCAATAACGATTCATTTATACAATCTCGCTGGCTTGAAATTACCTGTGGCGAAGCCCCATTTTTAGTGCAGCGATACGACGTATTAACTGGCGAAATCATCCCCATCGAACAGCGCAAGGGAATATTGGATAGAAAACTGCAATATATCAACACGCAGAATGCGAGCAACAACGCCAATGCAAAGGATATCCTAAAATCCATCATTCGCGCCT
>CAMKRB010000359.1 GCA_946415045.1 uncultured Myxococcales bacterium | reverse complement strand
ATCGTCGAAATCGTCGAAATCGTCGAAATCGTCGAAATCGTCGAAATCGTCGAAAAACAAGCGCTCAAAATCGGGCAGCAGCAAGGCCAAATCGGGTTCGACCAGTTCTGCATCTGTGACGCATAAGCATCGCAAAAGCTATACGACGCAGTCGAAGAAATCTGCGGATGTCGAACCGGAGATGCGGGTGCTGGAGAGAGAGTGAATAGTGAATAGTGAATAGCGCCACGACGTGGCGCAACCGCCAGCGCCCTGAATGGGCGCAATGTCACAGCCCGGGGTGAAACCCCGGGTGGGGCGACCCCGTGTGGTCGCCCGTGCGAGCGTGATCCATATAATCAACCGCGCCACGACGTGGCGCAACCGCCAGCGCCCTGAATGGGCGCAATGTCACAGCCCGGGGGCGCTGTAACTCCGGGAAACCAGGCATTACATTCGTATCAAAACCGTCCATCATAAAAAAAGCCAGTTGTGCGGTGCACAACTGGCTTTTTTAGGATTACCCTGATGCGATCAGAGAAATCTGGTGATTAGTTAACCTGTTTGAGGCAATTTGTAGCGCATTTACCCGGTTTACCGTTGTCATCACCGTCGTCGCAGGTCTCATAATCTTCGTCGATATGTCCATCGCCGCAGCGAGCGGTGAGCTTGCAGGCAGCGGAGCATGCGCCATAGCTGCCATTGTTGCCGGTGACGCCGAGATCGCATTCCTCACCGTTCGTGGCATCGAGGATGGCATCGCCGCATCGTGGAGGCAGATAACTGCATCCCAGACCGCAGCCGCCATAGCTTCCGTCGTTTACGCCGTCATCGCAGATTTCACCGAGCCATGCCTGTGTGATGCCGTCGCCGCATTTGGGACGTTCACATGTATTGGAGCAGTTGTCGTCATTGACGTCGTTGCCGTCGTCGCACTGTTCGCCGGGATCGACGATATTGTTACCGCAACCGACCTTGATGCAGTTGATCAGGCAGGAGGATCCTTCTTTGCCATTATTGGCACCATCATCGCACTGTTCGTGACCTTCGCGAGTTCCGTTGCCGCAGGAGCTGTCATATTTGCATCCAGGCTGGCACCAGTCTTCACCGTCGCATTCTTCATAACCTTCGCGTTTGCCGTTGCCGCAATAAGGTTCAACTTTGCAGCTGTTGCATCCGGCTTTTGCGGCTCTTTGCTTTTCTTCGTTTGTAGGATTGGCAGGATTGGCGAAAGCGATGGGATCGCATTCTTCATCACCGCGCACGAGGCCGTCACCGCAGATGGGGGCGCAGGTGCTTGGTCCCATATCGAGGAATCCGGCGAGTGTGAGTTTGAAGTTGGAGGCACCGGTGTGACGTTCGGCCTGGAAGAAGCTGATGGGATAGATGCCATCTTCGTAGAGTTTGTATGTTGAATTGTATTTTTTACCGGTAGCTTGATCGACGGTTCCGCTGAGCTCGAAATAGTCACTGTCTGCACTGTGACAGCCGCCCAAATCGATGGCGCGGATGCCGTTGACGAATACCCAGACGTCATCGTCGCCCGTGAAATCCAGTCTTTCATTGTTGCCGCGGTATTTAAAGTATGTTTGGATGTGCGTGGTAAAGTGGAAATTCCGATCGGGGTAACCGCTCATTTCGTTACCATAACCGCGATTGCTGAGTGGGAAGAAAGCGTCACTGCTGAACTGGTAGGTGCCGTTGGTGGCATTTGTGCGCGTGAGTTTGAGGTTTTCCCTGAACGTCATGTTGATGCCGGGGACATCGCGGTACCACATATCAAACGAATTCTTGGTGAGTTGGGTGGTGGTGGAATTATTGAATACAGGCAGACCGTCGTCACCGAGCTTGTCTTTGACCATATTCTTTTCGTTAGCATTTTGGCGTTCGAAGTCTGGATGTCCGTGACCCGCAGTAAAATAGCCGCCGTACAGAGCCACGTGACTGCTGTCGATGCATCCATCAATTGGGTGAGCTGGCGTTGCAGCGGCGCATGTTGTCGTATTGGTGTAGGACCGGAAGTCTCGGTAAACAGCGGGCAGCAGGACAGTTTCGGGATAATCCTTAGAGTATTTGGTGCACTGGAAACCTTCTTCGTGTTTGCAGTCTGCGGAGCAACCGTCACCCGAAGTGGTATTGCCGTCGTCGCATTCTTCGCCGGCTTCCCAAACGGTGATGCCGTCGCCGCAGACAGGCTTGCACGAACCATCGGAGCTGCATGAGAACATCGATTCTTTGTTGCAAGTGGGATCACATCCGTCGCCGGCGAAATTATTGCCGTCATCACAGAATTCACCGACATCGAGCTTACCGTCGCCGCATCTTCCTTTAATGCATTTCTGCCCCGGAGTTGGGCATCGCCATCCGGTGGAGATGATGCCATTGTTGCAGCCATCGGTCTTGTTTGCAGAGCCTTCGTCGCATTGTTCGGCACCTTCGAGTTTTCCGTTGCCGAAGACGGCGGTTTGCGTGCATTTGGAACCCGGCGTCAGGCATTCCCATCCCATGGTAATCTGGCATGTGGTTGCGTTGCAGCCGGCGGTTTTGTTGGTGCCTTCGTCGCAGGTTTCGTCACCTTCGACGATGCCGTCACCACATTTCGTTTTGTAGCAGCTGCCGCCGCGGGGCGGGCAGGCATAACCGCTTTCGCGCTCACAGAATTTGGTGCATCCGTCGCCGTTTTTATCGTTTCCGTCGTCGCATTCTTCGTCGCCAGCGGTGACGCCGTCACCACAACCGGCAACGTGGCAGTCTTTGCCGTCTGGGCAAATCCAACCAGGTTCAATCTGGCAAATCGAAGAGCATCCGTCGCCATCTTTTGTATTGCCGTCTTCGCATGATTCGCTGCCTTCGATAATACCGTCATTACATGTGATTTTACGGCAGTTTTTGCCTTCGGGGCAGACGTATCCGGTTTCGGGGACGCATGCCTGTGAGCAGCCATCGCCGTTGTTGTGGTTGCCGTCGTCACAAAGTTCACCTTCATCCAGCACGTCGTTGCCGCACTTGAGGGGTTCACAGGGCTGTCCTGCGGTTTTGCACATAAATCCGGATTCGACGATGCATTCCGATGTACAACCGTCGCCATTGTTTGTGTTTCCGTCATCACACTTCTCGCCATGTGTGATTTGACCATCACCGCAATAGAAGGACAGTTTGCATTTATCTGTGCATCCGTTGTATTCCGAACTTGTGTCTACGCCCCGGGTATCACATTGTTCGCCGTGATCGATATCGACCTGATCGAGCAGACCATCGCCACAGAAATGCGCGGGTTGGCAGTCTTCTCCGCACAAACCGATACCACTGAGATCGTATTCAACCGGAGAGTCACCATCGTCGCATTTTTCGCCATTTTCCTCTTCGACAATCCAGTTGCCGCAGGTAACAGGTGTGCATTTGTAGCCTGGTTTTTGGCAAGTGTAATTTTCCTCAATCTGGCAGTCCGAGGAACATCCGTCGCCATCTTCGGTGTTTCCGTCGTCACAGGCTTCGCCTTCCGAAAGCTTGCGATCACCGCATCCGACGGCTTCGATGCACGGCTGATTTGGCGTTGGGCAGGAATAGCCGCTTTCAACTTTACAATTGAAACCGCATCCGTCGCCGCCTATGTCATTGCCGTCGTCACAGGCCTCACCTTTTTCAACCTTGCCATTGCCACAGACCGGCGGGTCGGTGGGATCGGTTGTTTTTGTACATGCGCCGCCTGCAGGCGGGCAGGTGTAGCCGGGATCTTTGCTGCTGCAATCGGCAGCGCATCCGTCGTCGCTTTCCTGATTGCCGTCGTCGCATAGTTCGCCGCTTTCGACGATACCATTGCCACAGCTTGCGCTCTGGCTTCGGTGAATTGCTCCCGTTGTACTCTCTTCGTCGCATCCCCAGAATGTGATGCAGCTCATCGCAGCCAGAATCAAGAATTTCTTTGACATATTATGCTCCTTTGGGATTTGAAAG
>CAMKRB010000358.1 GCA_946415045.1 uncultured Myxococcales bacterium | reverse complement strand
GCGAGCGTATGGGCGGCTAGGGCCGCCCTGGCGAGCGAAGGCGCGGCGTATCGCAGATAGCCGCGCAGCCATCATGAAAAATTCATAAATATATTTCCCCATTCAGCTCGGGATGATAGGCAAATGCTGTGATTTTGCCCTGGCGAACGGCTGTTGGATAGCCGTTAAATGTACTCAGAATCTCGACGTTTTTGTCGGCGGACAGGATGCGTGGCGCACGAATGAACGTCATGATGACGTTGGGATGGCCGGGAAGGTCGCCCTGGGTCTGAAAACTCCCCAGTTGCCTGCCGTAGGCGTTGCGCTGTACACAAACCGATAAACGGCCGAGTTCGTTGGGCTGGCCGTCGACTTCGTTGGCGAGCAGAATCAGACCGGCGCAGGTCGCATAGACGCCGATCCCCGCGTCGATGCGCTGCCAGATCGGTTCTATCATTTCAAGATCGCGCAGCAGCTTTCGTTGTACAGTGGATTCTCCGCCTGGAAATACCAGCATGTCCAGCGATGTTTCGAGATCCCTGGCCTGCCGGATTTCGCTGACGATGTGGCCGGCGCGTTCAAACGCCTGCTCGTGTTCGATAAACGCCCCCTGGATTGCAAGAACTCCGACTCGCATGGATTAGATGCCCCTTTCTTCCATGATGGTTTGAATTTCGTTCTCATTGATGCCAACCATGGCTTCGCCGAGATTCTCGGAAATGCGGGCAATGAGTTTGGCGTCCTGCCAGTTCGTGACCGCCTGTACAATTGCTGCCGCCCGCTTGGCCGGATTGCCGCTTTTAAAGATGCCGCTGCCGACGAATACGCCCTCGGCTCCGAGCATCATCATCAGCGCGGCATCCGCTGGAGTCGCTACGCCCCCGGCTGCAAAATTCACAACCGGAAGCCTGCCCGTTTCATGCACGATGCGAAGCTGCGAAACCGGCACTCCAAGCTCTTTTGCCTTTTCGAACAATTCGTCTTCGGCAAGGCTTTGCACCTGTCGTATCTGCGCCTGAATCTTGCGCATGTGACGCACCGCCTGCACGACATCGCCCGTTCCCGGCTCGCCTTTGGTGCGGATCATCGACGCGCCTTCCTCAACTCTGCGCAATGCTTCGCCCAAATCCCGCGCACCGCAAACAAATGGCACCGAAAACTTCGTCTTGTCGATGTGATAGATATCATCTGCCGGCGACAAAACCTCGCTTTCATCAATATAATCGATCTCTATCGCTTCGAGAATCCGTGCCTCGGCAATATGACCTATCCGGCATTTGGCCATCACAGGTATGCTCACGGCATCCTGAATGCCCCGAATCATCGCGGGATCACTCATCCGGCTCACGCCGCCTGCTGCCCGGATATCGGCCGGAATCCGTTCCAGCGCCATCACCGCACAGGCTCCCGCATCCTGCGCTATTTTCGCCTGCTCCGGCGTCGTTACATCCATAATAACGCCGCCCTTCAGCATCTGCGCGAGATTTCTGTTTAACGTACTTCTGTTCTCCATCGGTCTTTCCTTTTCGATTGTCTGCTGTCCGCGGTCTCAATGACAGAGCGCGAACGGGCATGTTTAAAATCGGGCTCATCCATACAATTTGCAAGTGTACGGAGCTCGCATATCACTGAACGAAAAACGCATAAATATGGCTAAAATAGCCATTTGCATTGACATACTTACAAGGCTGCACTATATCCATACAATGCAAAAATTGTATGGAGGACGATTTTATGCCAATAAACAATTATGGTTTGTTTCCGTTGAGCTGGACGATTTCGAAAGAAGATCTGACGTATCCGCAATATTTGTCGCTTGCTGCTGCGCTGGAGCGAGACATCAAATCGGGCGATTTGCCGGCAGGAACTAAGTTGCCGCCGCAGAGAATTCTGGCGGATTATCTGGATTTGAACTTTACAACAGTCACCAGGGCATACGACTTGTGCCGGGAAAAAGGGCTGATTTATGGAGAGACAGGGCGCGGTACATTTGTCGCACCGCAGTCGCGATATGCAGATATGGAAAGAACAGTCTTTGAACTCGGCGTCGTTCTTGGCTTTCCGGATGTCAATGCACAGATCGTTGAATCGGCGCGCGAAGTGATGGCCAACAGCTGCTGCAGGGATTTGTTCAGCTATACGGACCGCATGGGCTTGCAGCATCAGCGCGAAATTGGCGCGAGCTGGATGGCTGAGCGCGGCATCGATACAGATGTCGATCATACGATGATATTTGCCGGAGCTCAGAACGCCATTACAACATCGCTGCTTTCGCTGTTTGGTGTGGGTGATGCGCTTGCAACCGATAACTTTACATACGCAAATCTGATTGGCACCGCACGCCTGGCACACATCCGGCTCATTTCGGTGGATGGAGATGCAAAAGGCATGCTGCCGGATGCACTCGATGAGATATGCACCCAGAACACCGTAAAAGGCGTCTTTCTGATGCCATACTTCGCAAATCCAACGACGAAAACGATGGACGAGTGCAGACGCGATGATTTGGCGCTCGTTTGTAAAAAACATCATCTCATTGTAATAGAAGATGAGGCAGCGTCTTTTCCGGTATTCAGTAGTTTTTACAGCAAACTGCCGGAACAGACGATATATATATCGGCTACGACACGATATATTGCACCGGGACTGCGCGTCACTTTCTGCTGCTGCCCGGAACAATATAAATCCAGTCTGCTGAATGGTCTTTACACGACGAGTATCAAGGCCAGTGCATTGGATGCTGAAATTATGTGCAATCTGATTCAATCGGGAAGAGCTGATTCTATTCTCATAGAAAAGGGAAAACTCGCATTGAATGCAAATCAAATCTACAATCGTATTTTTCCAAAAGATCCAATCCCTTTGTACTCCAATCCGCTTTTTCGTGTTCACAAACTGAATCAAACCGGCAACGGTCAGGGGATTGAGCAATATATATTATCCAAAGGTATCCGCGTTTGTCATTCCTGCAGATTCGCCGTAGATAAAACGACGAAACAATCATTCCTGCGCATTTCCCTTTCGACAGCGCGCGATTTGGAGCGTCTTGAAAAAGGGCTTTGCCTTTTAAAAGAAATCATAGATTCGGCCAGTATTTAATTGTGATTGTTTGTGGCGGGGGGATGTGCCCCCCCGCGCGTCTATTGGCTGCGCCAATACGCCGCTCCCCCCTCGTCAATCCATGCACCCCTTCATGATTGCTCCGGTTTTCGCATGCTGAACTCACAACCGCAATATTGCTGGTTGTAGAATCCATATTCTTTTAAAAGCTGGTTTCGGCGTTCGTACAGACCGTCCTTTCGCCAGTTCTGAGCCCAGAATCGCGTGCCTGGTACAGCATCCTGTGCGATTATACCGGCCCGGTTGATTTGATCGATGGATTTCCACCGCGACGAGGCCAGTGTCGTGGCAAAGTATTCGAGATGAAGTCTGGCCGCTTCGCGCGCAGTCGCCGTCAACCGCATCGCAAAACACTTTTCACAGCGCAGCCCTCGCTCGGGTTCATCCTCAAGATCGCGAACAAATTCGCGCCAAAGACCATGATCATAATCTCCGTCAATCCAGGTCAGTCCAAGGCTTTCGGCATGACGCTTGCTCTCGTTCTTTCGGATTGTATATTCCAGTTCCGGATAGATATTCGGATTGAAATAAAAAATCGTCGGACGAATGCTGTGAGCCATCAGCCATTCGACAATGGCCGATGAACATGGCGCACAGCAGGCGTGAAGGAGAACTTCTTCAATCCCCTCAGGTATCGTAAGATTGGATGCATGTGATTTAACCATGGCGATATTTGACTCTTTAGGTTTGTGAATGTCCGGACAAAGCCGTTTGCTATTCGCTGTCAGGTCGTTTCTTTTCGCTGAGCGTCATAAAGACAATGGCCCCAGCTGTAATTATAAAGCCAGATATGATGAATAATGTCAATGGTTCACCAAAGACGAGAACACCGATACAAATCGCAGTGAT
>CAMKRB010000357.1 GCA_946415045.1 uncultured Myxococcales bacterium | reverse complement strand
ATGATGACCTCCCTCCAGAGAAGTTCCTGAGCATGTCAGGTATATTTATATCACTCGAAAACTGATTTGAACCGTCGGTTCCGTGTTTGGAACCTGCAATGGTAATATGCACAACACGTGCCAGATGATTTTATTTTGATTATGTCGCGTCATGCGTTGCAATGCCGCGGGTCCGCCTTTGCCTGCGGCATACGGCGGCCGTTTGCGCGCTGCTATCGGCAGAGCCGATACGCATCGCGGTCGTGCTGTTTCACACGCACGACGTATTTGTATACGATTTGCGTCATGTTGCATAGTGTGACTTAACAGCATGGATACAAAAAAACGCCGCGTATTTCGCGTTGCGCGAAATAGCGGCGAGGGGGAGACGCGTATGCCGCGTTGCGCGGCATAGCGTCGCGGGGGCGCGAGCCCCCGAAAAACAAACGGATTAATTGACGATGACGATTTCGCTCTCACATTTTTCGATGGTGGTGGTGTCGGAGTTGTTCTGGTCGTTGCATTCGACGGTGAGTGCATTGCCATTTTTGTCGAGGTTTGTGATCATCATGACTTTTTTGCCTTCGAGAGCCTTGAGCTCGGCCTCGGTGATTTCGCATCCGACGTTATCGCACTCGCCGACATCGACCTGTTTGTTGGTGATGGATTCGCAGATGAGATCGCCGCGGGAGCCGTCATCGTTGACGTAATAGAACGTGGCGGGCAGGTTGAGGGCGACTTTTTTGGTGCCGCGGTTGCAGAGCTTTCCGCTGATGACGTGACGGCCGTCGGCGGTTTGTCCGCAGATGGAGCCGGGGTTGAATCGTCCGGTGATGTCGGGAACGGTGCCTGCGCCGTACTGGCCCTGGCTGTTGAGGCGGTAGTTGTTGTATTTGGGTCGCGGATAGCTGGTGCCTTCGATGGTTTTGTCGGTCATTTTGGCGAGCCAGTTTGACATCCAGGTGGTGTAGGAGGGGGCGGATCCGTCGTCGTTGACGTTGATGATGCTGTAAGCGTGTGCATTCCAGAGGTTTCGCGAGGAGACCCATCGGTCGAGGCGATCGCGGTAGATCATGAGATCGGCGTTACCGATATCTTTTGCGGAGCGGGATGCACGGCAAACTTTGTAGTCGCCACTTTTCCATCCATCGGGACGCGTGCCGCGGGGTTTTATCATCTTGCGAGTGCCTGATCCATCGGCGTTGTTGTAGAATCCCACATTTTTGTGAATGGGTGGATCGCACACGTATTGTGTGACCTTTTTACCGTTGATGTATTGCGTGTTGCATTCGTCGTCGTCATCGTTGGGATTGCTGTCGCCGCCGCAGATGCACAGTCCGATATCTACTTTACATCTGTTGGTTGGGCAGTCAGCATTTTCGGTGCAGCGGATGCCTTCGTGCATGGGATCCTGTCGTGGATTTGAGACTCTTGCATCGTCTTTATCTGCAGAGGTATCGTTATGGCAGGGATAGTCGTAGTCGGAACCCATGAGGATTTCGGCGCTGCCGTCGTCGTCGATATCGGCGATGACAGGGCCTTCGATGGAGGTGTAGGAGGTTCGGCGTGCGCTGAACAGGACGGCACCTGTTTTACCGTCGTAGACGCGGGTGAAGCATTCGTCTGCATAGACGGCTTCCGGCCTTCCGTCGCCATCGAAGTCGAAGAGGGAGGAACCGGTAACGGCCGAGGAATTATCCTGGCTCCAGCGTTCCCAGAGTACGTATTTGTCGGCGCAGCCATTTGCTTCGTATTTTTCGCACAGCGGGTCGTAGACGCCGAATTTGCCCTTGGAAGCGACACCGATTTCCGGGAGACCGTCGTTGTCGAAGTCACCGATGGTGACGGGGCCACCGCCCTTGAAACCACCAACGCTCATCAGGAGTTTGGATTCGTATTGTCCCTCAGTGGCAGATGGGGAAATTGAATACAACTTGACCATGTCGGAGCCGACGAATACGAATTCCGGTTTGCCGTCGAGCTTTTTGTAATCGAATGTGCCGTCATCCTTGGGGGAACCAAAATCGGCGTAAGCGGCGTGCGCGGGGGCACCATTAAATGATGCGACCTCAACCCAGCTCATCGATTTTTTGCCATCATCACCGACTGTCACTTTCAGATCGTACAATCTGGCATCGGCAACGAGTGATGCGTAGTGATTGGGATTGTCTGTAAGGAAGCCGACAGCCGGCGTTGCATTATAGGCATATTCTCCGCCGTCGTAGAGGGTTTTACCGGTTTGTCCGTTTAGGATGACTTTGCCGGCGAGCACTTCGGGCTTGCCGTCACCATCGACATCAAACATGATTGGCGTAAATCGTGAATTGACCTCGGCTGTCCAATAGACCTCGTGTTTTTGTTTTTCAGCGTTCCATTTGTAGGCGATGGTTTTGTAATCGCCTGTTACGCCGATGTATTCCAATAAGCCGTCGCCGTTGAGGTCACCGGCGGCCGGAAAACCATACCAACGGGAAGCGGTATGCATCCTGATGGATTCCAGTGTTTCGCAGGTTTCGGGATTGATAAATCGGATAACGCCGATACTCGTATCATTATTCCAGTTTTCGGCAGCATATGAGGTGAACGCGACGACGGTTTTGAGACCTTGTTTATTTCCGAATTTTCCGACGAGCGGCATCATTTCGACTTTTTTGGAGGTGGGCCACTGGTCGTCAGCAGGCGGCTGCCATCGGCATTGAATCTGTGCTTCGAAGATGCCGGGTTTTGTCTGATAGCGGCACATTTCGTCGTGAGTGATGTCGCCTTCGTATGGGATGCATTCGCCGATTGCGCCGCATGATTCGGTGGTGCAGCAGAAAGTATCGGTAGTTTTGCAATCTTTGGAAGTGGTGCAGCTGCCGGCGGTTCGCGTGCATTTGCTGTTGATGCATTTCATGGTTGCGGGGCAGATGATGTTGTCTGCGACGTTGCAGGCTTCTTCTTCAGCTGCGATTTGTGTGCATTTGCCGCCAAGGCATTCGAGGTTTTCGCCGCAGAGCCTGTAGTTATCGTTGCATTCGGCGCCGCGTTCGAGGTTGGGGCTGTATTTTCTGCAGAATCCGTCGATGCAGAAATTGTTATCGTCGGCATTGCATGAACGCCACTGATCAGTGCTGTCGCATTCATCACCTTCGCTGAGCGTGAGTGCACATGAACCTTTGCAGACTGCGTTGTCTGTGCATGCGATCGTGCCGCCCAGAATGCCTCTGCATTTTTCGCCGACCTGTGCGTAATAGCCGCAGTGTCCGTTGTCCATGCAAGTGACGAAAGGATCCTGACCTGCGCAGTCGTCACTGGATTCGCATGATTTGCCAAGCGTTTCGTCATCCTGATCGGAGCAGACGTTGTTGTGGCAAATGAGCGGAGATGTGCAGATTTTGGTTTGATCACCCGGTGTACAGACATCGCCTTTGTTCAGATAGGTGATATCGGCGGGACAGTCGCTGCCTTCGCAAGGTTGAGGTCCCGGATCAGGAATGTTGACGGGTTTGCATTCGCCCGATGGCAGGCATTCGCCCGATGCACACAGCGAAGGATTGCATCCGCTGGAATGGTGCGTAGTCGTTGATGTACTGCCGGTTTCGTCTTCGCAGCCATACATCGCTGCTATACAAAAAATCGCGGTTGCCCAGTGCTTCCTATTCATAAACCCTCCCATACAAAAGAAAAAACGACACAAAGCCAATTGTAGTATAGCGATTGTATACAAATAGTAAATTAGGAATTAATAGTACAGAGTGCAGAGTGCAGAGTGCAGAGTGAAGAGTGAAGAGTGAGGAGTGAGGAGTGAATAGTGAAGAGTGAGGAGTGAGGAGTGAATAGTGAATAGTGAATAAAATCTGGCGCGCCACAACGTGGCGCAACCGCCAGCGCCCTGAATGGGCGCAATATCACAGCCCGGGGTGAAACCCCGGGAAATAGTGAATAGTGAATAGTGAAGAGTGGTGCGACATAGCGAGTAGGGGCGACCCTGTGTGGTCGCCCATGC
>CAMKRB010000356.1 GCA_946415045.1 uncultured Myxococcales bacterium | reverse complement strand
CTCCAAAGCCTGCGCCGGAACCTCCAAAGCCTGCGCCGGAACCTCCAAAGCCTGCACCGGAACCACCAAGACCTGCGCCGAAACCACCAAGACCTGCGCCGGAACCTCCAAAACCTGCGGAGGCAGCCCCCGAATCATCCACCGACCAGGATTTCGATGATTTTTTGTGGAACGACGATTCTGTTTCCACTCAGCCAACAGATGAAGATTACCAGCTGCTGGCCGCGATGGATGCGGAATATGGCGAGATCGACGATGATGGAGACGACGACGACGAACCGACAATTGCACAGGAAAATAAAAAATCTCTTGCAGTTTCCGCAAATCGTCCTAAATATGCGCCACCTGGGTTGGCTGCGGTCAAACCTGAAATCGATGCACAGCACAAATGGAAACAAATCGTCTCCATGCTAAAGCTGCCGGTTTCAAACATTATGGCGCGCGCAAGAGTAGACTGTATCACCGAGAATGATGCGGAAATCACGCTGCCGAATGCGTATGCCAATATCATCACCGACGCGCACGTCAAAGAGATTCAGCGGCTGTTCACGCGAGTGGTGGGGCCCAACTGCTATCTCACGCTGAGGTACGACGAAATCGGCGACGAAACTGAAACACTGGCAGCTCAAAAAGCGCGCGAAATCATCGAAGCCCAGAACGCCCGGATAGAACCGGATGCGGTTCGATTTACCATCAACCAGGACAGGTAACCAAATGAGCAAACTTTCAAAAAACACAGGATTAAATCAGATTCTTTCACAGGCCCAGAAACTTCAGGGACGTCTTGGCCGTCTCGAAGAAGAAATGAAGTCAAAAGTGGTCGAAGCATCGGCTGGTGACGGCAAAGTGACAGCAGTTGTCAACGGCAACCGCGAACTCATCGCCCTCAACATCGATCCATCGGTCGTCAACAGTGAAAATCCCGAGCTCCTCGAGAATCTGATCATCAGTGCTGTCAATACCGCCCTCAACAACGTCCGCGAAATGGTCAACACCGAAATGAATCGCGCGACCGGCGGTTTCTCCATCCCTGGCCTGATGTAATCCCAATAATTCTTGACAAGCCTCGCGGTTTGTGCCAAAAGGCTCGTCGCTTTGTGCGGTCTGTCGCACAGTGAGATCATCATGACTGTTGGCGAAAGCCTAATCATATTGTGGAGAATTAACGATGAAACGCACTTATCAGCCGAGCAAAATCAAACGCGCTCGTACCCATGGATTCCGTAGCAGAATGTCAACCGCACAGGGTCGTGAAGTCCTCAACCGTCGTCGTGCAAAAGGCCGTAAACGCCTTGTCCCGACTGTTCCTTCCAAGCACTAAGAGGAAGCATCGCCATGGAAGTTACCCCGCGCCGGCAATTCGGTTGGGGTAAGGCGGTTCGCCTGCGTAAACATGCACAATTTAGCCGCGTCCAATCCAAAGGACGCCGAATGGGCGGGAAGTTCCTTATCGTGATCTTCGCGCCTTCTTCGTTTTTAGGCATCCGTTTTGGATTAACGGTGAGCAAACGCGTCGGATGTGCGGTTACGCGAAATCGCATCAAGCGTCGCCTGCGCGATATCCTGCGGCAAAATAAAGATGCTTTGGCTCCAATGCATGTCGATGTCGTGTGCATCGCAAAACAGGACGCCGCCAATGCCTCCTATCATGCACTCAAACAGGATATCCTCGATATCTTTCAACGCGCATCACGGAGTCGGATGTGAATTATCTCGTCAAACGCGTCTCGGGTGCATGCGGGTTCGTATTCAGCCGCATCCTCATGCTCCTCATTCGCGGCTATCAGCTGGGCATCTCGCCCTTGCTCGGACCGCAATGCAGATACAGGCCTACATGTAGCGCATACGCTTACGAAGCCATCAAAAAATATGGCCCTCTCAAGGGATCATGGCTCGCGCTCAAGCGCATTCTGCGATGCCATCCGGGATATCCCGGTGGCTACGACCCCGTGCCTTAATCCCTGGTCATTCCCACCCGGTGCGAATACACCACACGGACAGCGCGCAATTTATCCGGAGTTTACATGGATTATCTTTCCTATAACGGCTCGAACAACAACGGCGGTGGCGGCGGTCGATTCTTCATCATGATGGCCGTCTTTATGCTCATTTTTATCGGAATGGGCTACTTTATGCCGCGCCAGGAACCCGCACCCGAAGCCGACAAAAAAACCGAAGCTCCACAGCAGCCTGCACTCCAGGCTCCTGTGACCGTCAAATACGATATTCAGCCCAGAACGCTCGAAACCGATCAGTTCTCTGTCACGCTCACCAATGCCGGCGGCGGAAGAGTGAGCAGTGTCCACATCAAGGATCCCGACAGATACCTCGAACACGGCGACTTCATTCGTTCACAGAAACCCGCTTCCGACACGCTCGGCGGGCACCTGCCACTCGAAGTCACGCTGCCGTCTTTCGGTATTCAGCCAGAAACGCAATACGCGACCGTCAGTGATGCAAACGACCACCATTCCGTCAGTTTCGCATACACCGACACCACCGAAAAACTGCGCTTCAACAAGACTTTTACCACTTCCGACATCCCTTATGTCGTTCACGCCAAGTTCCAGCTCGCCAATTTATCCGCCGATACCATCAGCGATAACATGGCCATTTCTATGTACATCGAGCAAATCGAAGGCGAGGAACCGGGCATCTTCCAGCCGGGATCTTACGTCGCTGCAAAATGCCATGCAAACGGCGATATGGAATACGTCGATGCCACCGACAAAGACGAAAATGAATCTTTCAGACAGAAGCTCAAATGGTTCGCCGTCGATGAATCGTATTTCGCCGCAGCCATGACGGCGGATTACGCCAATACATGCGAAATCCGCAACGACAACGGACTGCTCAAAAGCACCATCCAAATCCCCGTCGTTCTCGGCGCAAACCAGCGCGCCACCTACGATTTCGACATCTATCTGGGGCCGAAGGAATCCAAATATCTCGACGCATTTGGCGAAGAACGCAAGCTCGATGATATCATCGACTATGGCTGGATCGAAGTGCTGGCCAGACCGATGGCATGGATTCTCGACAAGTTCCACCAGTGGCTTGGAAACTGGGGACTCGCCATTATCCTGCTCACGCTTATCGTCCGCGGACTGTTGTGGCCGGTCGCTCAAAAGAGCCAGATTTCCATGATGCGCATGTCCAAAATCGGTCCGCTCATGCAGCAGCTTCAGGAGCAATACAAAGACAATCCGCAGCTTCTGCAGCAAAAACAGCTCGAGCTCTACAGGGAACACAACATCAATCCATTTGGATGCCTGCCGCTGCTTCTGCAGATGCCGATTTTCTTTGCGCTCTACCGATGCATCTTCGTCACCGGCGGTCTCTATCACGCGGAGTTCTACCTCTGGATTCACGACCTGTCGGCCCGTGATCCTTTCTTCATCCTGCCGCTGCTCTCGGTCGCACTCCTCATTCTGCAGCAGCTTCTCACGCCGCAGGCAACCAAAACCAAGCAGCAGAAGATCATGATGTTCTCGATGCCCGTCATCTTTGGCGCCATGATGCTGTTCCTGCCCGCCGGTTTGTGTCTGTACATGGTTGTAAGCTCGCTGTTCTCGATGATTCAGAGTTTCTACGTCCGCCACATCATCGCAAAAGAAGACCTGAACAAGGGCGCAGCTGCAGTCACTGCCGGTGCCGGCGATATCATCGATGTCGAAGCGCACTCCAGCAAAGACAGACGCGCAGCCAAGAGACGCAAGGACAACAACTAACACACACCAAAAGTCTGGAATCATCCGCCCCCGCAGGGGCGCATGCATCGGCCGTGGGTAAGCGCATCGCTTGCCCACGTTTTTTTTTAGGCTCTATTGAACGAGCGTGGATATGAAAATGCAAAGTCGTTTGCTTCACTGGTTTTATCTTATATATTTCCTGCGCATAAAGAATATACGGCCGCATGCCGTCCTGATGAGCTCAGATCCCTCCCGCCGACACGACGTCGGCGGGGCGTCGC
>CAMKRB010000355.1 GCA_946415045.1 uncultured Myxococcales bacterium | reverse complement strand
CCCGTCAAATCCAGATGCAGCACCGGATACGATTTCCATTCCTGCTCCAAATCCGAAATGGCCAATCCCTCAAAAAGGTCTTTGCGTCCCGCAAAATACGATTCGAGCGTCGAAATGAGCAGACTCTTGCCAAACCGCCGCGGACGGGACAAAAAATGGTATATGGACGTGCCATGCGTCAAACGATAAATCTGCGAGGTCTTATCTACATACGCATAACCCTCACTACGAACTTTTTCAAACGTCTGAATACCAATCGGAAATTTGCGCTCTGCCATGACAGCCTCCTTAAACGGGGGGGGACGCCATTATCATAACCGCTCGCCGAGCCGTTTCACGAAACGTCTCTACTGAGACGTGTCACGACACGTCTCTACTCGCGCTTGCCCACAATAACTCGCCGAAACGCATAAAGCGAGGATTTTTTGATGGGGGCTCGCTTTGGCACGTGTCACGACACGTGCCTACGGCTCGCCTGCGCGGGCTATCTGCGTTGCCGATACGCCCCGCGCACCGGCCTATCGCTGCGCGATACGGCCTTATGGCCGGTCGCTATTTGCGATGGTACAGATGCGCGACTCGCACGTCTCTGTACCATCGCAAATATGCGTCCGGATTTACATGGATAAATTGCCGCAAATCCGCTTAAAACCTTGATTTCTGCATTGCTAAAAAGTTCGCATTTTTCGTCAAAAAGAGATTGATTTTTTTTTTTTTTTTTATGATGTGATGGATTTACACATCAATTAAGCGTGTAGATCATTAAGATAATCCATAGGATTACTGCAATGGTGAATATTGGCAAACTTGAGGAAATAACGGATTTACGGACAATATGGCCGAATGAAGCCATGGACTTTACACCGTGGCTTTCACAAGATGATAACATTTCATTTCTGGCTGATGCGGTAGGTCTTGATATTACCATTGACGAAACGGAGTCTTCTGTTGGCGATTTCAAGGTCGACGTCTTTGCTTCCGAGATAGGCACCAACCGAAAAATTATCATAGAAAACCAACTGGAGGCCACTGACCACGATCATCTTGGCAAACTGATTACCTACGCTTCCGGCAAATCGGCGGATGTCATCATTTGGGTGGTCAAACATTCCCGTGAAGAACATCGGGCAGCCATCGAATGGCTGAACAACCACACCGATGAAAACATCGGGTTCTTCCTCTGTGAAATTAAGCTCTACCACATAGGTTCTTCGGCTCCAGCTGTAAAATTTGAGGTCATCGAAAAGCCAAACAACTGGTCAAAGGAAATTAAATATAATAGATCCTGGAACGAAATTGAGCATCAAAGATATGACTTCTGGGTGGCATTCCAGGATTACGCCTACCAAAACGCCGATTTTGTTGAGAACTTTAATTTCCGAAAGCCCACAACAAATCAATGGATGGGCTTTAGCATCGGTTCCTCTGCATGTGATATTGGTGTGGAACAGGTTCAGACGCAAAATAAACTATGCGTTGCGCTTAATATCCAAAATAATAAGGCGTTGTTCCATACGTTCTTCAACAATAAAGAAGATATCGAATCGGATACAAGGCTATCATTCGACTGGCGAGAAATGCCGGAGAACAAGGCAAGCAGCATCATCATCGAAAAGAATGTATCTTTCGGCGATAGGAAGCAATGGATCGCACATTTTGACTGGCTCATCGACGTCATGCTTCGAATGAAGAAGACGTTCAGGAAATACCTATAGTCATTTTGTAGGATTAGCATACAACTTCGCGTAAGGAGAAACACAATGAAAGCACATCGCCATTATTCACTCAAAACCATTATCATTCTTATACTAACATCCGTTTTCTCATTCGCATTTATTGCGTGCAACAACGCTGGTTTGGAATGTATCAAGAGCGATGGGTATGATAGAGAAGACTGTGAGAAGGGGTGTTTTAATGATAATGGTAAATATCGAGAAGATACCTGCAACAAGCTTTGCGATAGATATAGAAAAGATGGCTCTTTATATTATGGCTCTATTGATAACGATAAGAAAGATCTATACTTAAGAGCCTGTTCTATATCTTGTAGTCTTCCTAATTGCTATGATTTATTGGATTGTGTTTATGCTTGCAGGGATGGCAAAGACGCTGCTGCATGTGAAAGATATAAAGAGAATTATCCTGATAGATATGCTTGTGATATAAATGGTGACACCGCTGCGTGTGAAAACGAAAAAAAGAAAAGTGAGGAGTTCCGAGCAGCTTTAGAAGAAGAGAGGGAAAGAGCCGAGAAAGCCCAAGGTCCTGCAATAGCATCAACAGACGCATTAGGTACGATGGGGACAAAAGCTGCAGATCAAGCTGTTATTTTGGTTGGTCGCGTAGATGAAATTGGAGATGGACGCGACTTTCTGAAGGGCGTTTTCATCTTTCATCCCCATTCCAGTAACTTAACAAAGGATAGCCGTATAATTGCATGTGACTTAAGATCGGATGTCCGAGCTCGTAATGTTAATGTCGGTGATGTTATAACAATCAGTGGTTTTGCCAAAACAAATGCTAACAAGAGATACATTGTAATTAGCAATTGTCAGTTTCATGGATCTGGTGACCGCTCAAATGAAGTACTTGTAAATAAAGAGTATCTCTAACAATTGTGGGTATCATATTACTCGTTACGAAGCAACACGGCGTATTTGCGCAGTCCCTATCCCCTAAATTCCCTTCCATCGTTGTGGCGAGGGGACTTTCATCGGCGCGCAAATAGCCGCCGCCAGCGAGCCGTTGGGGCGTGTCGTGACGCGCCCCAAGGCGAGCACGCAGGCCGTATCGAGCGCAAGCGAGATAGGCCGCCCCCTCACCTATCCATCGCAGCCCTAAACGCCGCCTCGCTTATCCCCGCTTGTGCCGCTGCATCTTGTAAAGAGAGTAACCCTTTGCGCACAAATATATAAGCATCTGCAACGCCCAAGCTTTTTGCCTTTCTCCTGCCACTCATCATAGTGTGTCTGCTAAATTGCAAAGATATTCACTAATCCATCAGACTGCGGCTTGCTCGCTTTGGGCCGTTCCAGCATTTGTTGCGCCTGCGTATAGCAGATAGCGGACGAACGGCGGTGTATGCTATAACCAGCTGCAGGCGAGCCGTATATGCAGAGCATATAGGCGAGTACGGAGGGCGTATTTGCGGCGACGTCCGCAAATAGCCCGACGCGCAGGCGTATCGGCGCAGCCGATAGCCGGCGCACATCACATCACAATTGATTCATTCACGGAGATACGATAAATAGGTATGCCCGTTGCCGATGGCGACGGGTGCGTAGATGGAGTGCGTTCGGTGAAATGTCTGAGAAATTATCTGATACAGCAAAAGTTGTTTCGAAAGTAACGTGGGTTGGCGTTGCGGTTAACCTTTTTCTTTCGGGTATCAAGCTGGTGTTTGGACTGTTGTTCAACAGCGCCACGCTGGTTGCAGACGGCGTGCACAGCCTTTCTGACCTGATTTCTGATGCGGCGATTTTGATCGGTGTGCGGTTTTGGAGTGCGGCACCCGACACCAACCATCCTTATGGTCACGGCCGGATTGAGACAATGGTGACGACGCTGATTGCTATTTTGATTGGTGTTGTTTCGGTAGTTATTGCCATAAATGCGATTGAATTGTTTAGCCATCCTCAGGCTGCGCCAGGATTTCCGGCGGCTATTGCTGCGGCGATTTCTATTGTTGCAAAAGAAATACTATTTCAGTGGACTGCCAAAAGTGCCAAAAAAGTATCTTCATCGGCGCTATATGCGAATGCCTGGCATCACAGAAGCGATGCCTTATCTTCGATTCCTGCATTTCTAGCCATTTTGTTCGCTTTTATATATCCCGATCTGACTTTTATCGATGCCATCGGTGCAATTGTTGTTGCGGCAATGTTGTTTGTTATGTCGCTAAAATTGCTGATTCCGGCGTTGTTTCAGTTGTCTGACGCCGGTGCCACCAAAGATATGTATGCGAAAATTCATCAGA
>CAMKRB010000354.1 GCA_946415045.1 uncultured Myxococcales bacterium | reverse complement strand
CAGTGCATTCCCGGAGAGATGGAGCTCAGTATAGATGAGGGGAAAGCATTCAAATGTCAGGAACATACCGTGGTTTCAGTTGTTCCGGGAAAACACCACATTTCCGGCAAAACAGAGAGCAACTTAGTCCAAACAACCGTCGATGCAGAATCTGACAAAATCACGGATGTGACCATTAAATAGATGAAAGTTGAGATTTCAAAAGAAGCCCCAGAATAAATAAGTAGATAATGCCACATTCCCCGGCGTTGCCGGGGCTATGAATAGGCAATCCGTAATGGGCTTCATTCAAATGTTCAACAATGTGGCATGACAAACGATCAGTTTGCTACTTTTGTATCACTTGTAAATAACACAACATTCAGAAGTCAGAAAAAAGATATCATTGAAATTGCAGCATCTTCCAATACATTTACGGTCGCACAGGTCATTCAGACAATGTCATTGATGACATTCTCGGGAGATAAAGTGGATGTTGCTGCCGCAATGTATCATTCGGTCTGTGATTACAATAACTGGTATATGGTTTACAGTGTATTTGATTTTGAAATGTATGCCAGGGATCTGAGAAAAAAAATAGGTCAATGATAGCCCAAATCCAATTCCCTTGTCTCAACAAAGGGACAAGGAGCGCGGGCTTTGAATCAGATCCGCTCCTACGGCGCGTTCGATTTCTTTATGACCAGAAATCTATACCCAATATAAAATGCGGCCATTCTCAATATCGTATTTGGCACCAACGATCTTGAGATCGGCGATACCGGTGAAAACCGGATTATCGACGATGGTCTTTATCATATTGCGAATGTTGAGATCTTCGGCAACAGCGGTGAGTTCTTTATCGCTGCGGCATTGGGATTTGGCTGCATTCACCGAAGGTTCGACAAGCGATAAAAGGGCACCAAGACTGCAGCTGCAGTTGTCATGCGGTTCACAGGCACCATGGACAGCACCGCAATGCGTATGTCCCAACACGACAACCAACCGCGTTCCAAGGTGATCGACCGCATATTCAATACTTCCCATTTCGATGTCGGAAATCACCTGACCCGCAGTGCGAATGGTAAAGATATCGCCTGGCTGGCAGTGAAATATGAATTCGGGAACAACCCTGGAATCGGAACAAGTCACGACAATGGCAAACGGATGCTGGCCATTGGTCGCCAAATCGCACAGCAATTCTTTGGATGGCGCAGCAATTGGCGTTCCTTCTGTGAATTTTTGGTGTCCCTGTTTGAGTTTTTCGAGTGCTTCGTTTGAATTTGTCATGTGCAGGACCTCATGAGATCGAACCAATAGATGTGTCGGCGCGTATTTGCCACAGGCAAATAGCGGCGACGGCGAGCGTATTCCCGCAGGGAATAGCGAGCCACAAACAATTAACCCACCTTTCGTCCCGGCTGAACGGCCGCGATAAACGTAACGTTTTTATCCTTATAGTCGTCGATGATGCGGTTCATCATCCACTCGCTGCTGAACAGGACGATGAGGCGGTCTTCGATATCGCGCAGGCAGAGCGTGCCGCTGCGTCGCGAGATTTCCTTGACGTCGAGTTCGCCGTCGATCCAGCGCGCATGCTGATACGGCAGATTGTCGAATGTGACGTGGACGTTGTATTCGTTTTCGAGACGATTTTGAACGACGTCGAATTGCAGGCGGCCGACGGCACCCAGAATCGGGTCGCGTTCCATGCGCTCGAGATCGTAGAAAACCTGCACCGCGCCTTCTTCCGAGAGCTCATCGAGGCCTTTTTTGAGCTGTTTGCGCTTGAGCGGATCTCGCAGCACGACGCGGACGAAATTTTCGGGGCTGAATCGGGGAATGCCTTCGTAAGTCACTGATTTTCCAGTAAACAGGGTGTCGCCGATGTGGAGCTGCCCCGAGTCCCACAGGCCGACGATGTCGCCGGCGAACGCTTCTTCGACGTTGCTGCGTTCCTGGGCCATGAACATCAGGGATTTGGCGAGCGTAAGCTTTGCGCCGGTGCGCTGGATGGTGGCCTGCATGCCGCGTTCGAAGCGACCGGAACAGATGCGGAAAAACGCGATGCGATCGCGGTGACGCGGGTCCATGTTCGCCTGAATTTTAAAGACGAACCCCGAGAAATCCTCGGTGTCGGGCACGACGACATCGCCGTCGGCCGTCATGCGCTCGCGAGGTGCCGGTGCGAGGTCGATGAATGCATCCAAAAACGGCTCGACGCCGAAATTTGTGAGCGCGCTGCCAAAGAAGACCGGGCTCAGTTTTCCGGCCAGGAATTTCTCTTTATCGAATGAATCGCCGGCACCATCCAGCAGTTCGAGTGCGTCGCGCAAATCGCCGTAAAATCTGTCGCCGATTTCGTTTTTCAGTGCAGGATCGTCCAGCGAACTCTCGATAATTGGCACGCGATTCGACCCACCCTCAGCTCGTTCGAATTTGAGCAGGCTCTGATGCCAGCGGTCATAAACGCCGGTAAACGCCTTGCCCTGTCCGACCGGCCAGGTTGCCGGAGACGTCGGAATACCAAGCACATCCTCGATTTCCGACAGCAATTCGAGCGGATCACGACCCTCGCGATCCATTTTATTAATAAACGTCACAATGGGAATCCCGCGCATGCGGCAGACCTGGAAAAGCTTGATGGTCTGCGGCTCGACGCCTTTCACCGCGTCGATAAGCATGATCGCCGTATCTGCTGCGGCCAGCGTGCGGTACGTATCTTCACTGAAATCATTGTGGCCCGGCGTGTCGAGCAGATTCATCTCGCAGCCCGCCCACTCAAAATGCATCACCGATGTCGAAATCGAAATGCCGCGTTCCTGCTCCATCGCCATCCAGTCACTGGTGGCCATTTTTGAGCTGCGGCGCGCTTTTACCGATCCAGCCGTATGAATCGCACCTCCATAAAGCAGCAGCTTTTCGGTGAGTGTCGTTTTACCTGCATCGGGGTGCGAAATTATCGCAAATGTGCGCCGTTTGTATATTTCCTCGGATAATCCCATAACAAAATCCTGATTGTTGGTATGCGTCAGTCATGCGGTTGCGCCCGCATCAAAACCGCGTGCTTTTATCATAATATGCAGGTTTTGAACGAAAAAAATGCAACTGAATTATAAGGATTGCAATACAGTACCTTTTGAGTTAAATTATGATTGGCATTAAATACATTGGTGTGATGCAGTTCCTGTATCTGTTCATGACGCCATGGAATGTCATTTATGAACTGGGCGCATCGCGATGCGCCGTAGCGTCAGTTTGTCCGAATATCTACACGAGGATATCAAAAATGCTGAATTTACACAGACTTCTTAAATTTGCCTACATGTGCGCAGGGGGGGGGCTATGTAGTTTAACCCTTGTTACATCTGCATTTGCCGACAGCTGTGACAATCTCGACAGCAACAAGACCTGGAATGCCACATTTGAAAAGCTGAATAATGCATACCTCAGGCAGGACTATGCAACTGCGCTTCAATACAGCCGCGAACTTGAGAATATCTGCGAACTGTCACCCATTCTGAATTACAGCATCGCCTATATCCACAAGGGCCTGGGCAACAGCGAAAAGTATCTGTTTTATTTGCAGAAATCGACACAAAACACCGAGCGGTTTTCAGTCGACAAGAACGCCCTGGACCAGATATGGAACGACAAATACGTCGCAGAGCATCCCGATGCCAGCCCGGAAAGCATCGAAAACTATAAGAAGACAATCGAATCGCTCAAATCCGAACTGGAGCAAGCCAGGCTCGCCAACACCGATTTATCACACTCGACGATATCGAAAGACCAGCATCTGCAGGACAAAATCGATGATTACAAAACGCCGATGTGGATTGCCGCAGGCATTGGAATCGGCGGCCTCGCGATGGCTGGTGCCGGAGCGGCGCTGGTGTTAACGACCGATTTTGCCAACGTCGATGAGAATCAGTTCGATCACACCAGGCTTAAAGAAAAACCCATTCACGCTCTTGGATGGGGGCTTATCGGAGCTGGTGCAGGACTTGCGGTGACAGGCGCAGTGTTTGC
>CAMKRB010000353.1 GCA_946415045.1 uncultured Myxococcales bacterium | reverse complement strand
TGCCCGATGCGCTTTTGATTCTCGGGCGAAAAAAACTTGTGATACTGCGCTTTGTCTTCGAAATTGAACATGTTGTCGATTGTTGTGCCACATGCTTCGCGCGTTTCACTTTTGAGTGCATAGGCTTCAAGACATGCTGCGGTTTCGTCATGGATATCTTTAAATACAGGATCCTCGCCTGCTGCAGATAGTGCAAACATCGTGAAACAGGTCATCGGAATGCCGGCTGATTTGTGCGCATAATCCAACAGAGATGCGGTGAGCAGCGTATCTGGCATATTGGCAATGTCATCTTTGAGCACATTTTGAAGTGCCGGGGAAAACTTGCTGCTGCTTGGATCGGGTAGTTTTGACACGCGTGCATTCAGATACAAAGTCGCCAGAAGTGCGTTGGCAAGCGGATAGCCATCCTTTGCCAGACTTTTGAGCGTCTCGATCGATGACTGCGGCGTCGTGTTGATATTCCCGGCAGCATCATCATACAAAGCCTCGGGATAGAATAAAGAACGCGCTTTTTCGCTCCATATCGCGTAGCGTTCCGGATCTTTGAACTCCGGAAAATCCCGATACAGCTTGGCCAGTTCATAGATATCATGCGCATTGTCTGATTGCGCAGACTTTGTATAGATTGTGTTCAGTCTGTCCCAGGCCTGGCGCGCCAGACCAAGTTCCGGGTGATTCAGCAGATAGTATTGTATCTCGGGCAGATCCGACTGCGCAGCCTGCGTAAAAAAAGGCATCGCACGGGGAATGTTATTTTTGTCTTCGAAATACTCATATCTTGCGCGGATAAATGCATTCTCCGGATGGGTGAAATGCTCTACCTGCGACAGATATTCGCGGCCTTTCCAGTAGCGCTGATCGACAAATGGAAACGCAATATAGTATGCACCCAGCGCTTCCATGGCTTCCTGATTCTTTTGGTCTGCCAGCTTCCGAATCGCCAGCACATCGTCCGAATCTTTGGGAACTGCAATTGAAAACGATTTCAATACTTCTGCTTCGATTTGCTCAGCCGGGAGTTTTTTGAGTTCGCTGAGTATCAGTGGTGCAGGAACTACCGACAGATTCTTATCGTACTGTGGCTTTGGCGGCAGCTTTTTCAGCATTTCGGCAATCTGTTTGGCAGAAACTGCCGTCTCTTCTGATGCAGCAATGGCTTGATTCTTTGTGGATTCTGACTGATTTGCAGCTTTTTTGCTGCAGCCAGATGCAAACAGCAGAATCGCTAATAGTATGAGGACAAATTGATATTTACAGGTCATTGAAAAGTCCTTATTTGTTCGAATATGTGCTGAATGATGTGACATTATTCGGAATAAAGCTGTTGTTGCTCGCATAATCTGCGGATATGATACTGCCTTTCGCTGCACTGTCATCTGTGGCGCTTTCCTCCTTTGTTTCAATGATACGATCGTCAAAAATTGGCAGAGGTTCATCATCCTGATGCGTCTGTGTGGTCACAATCTGGCGCCAAA
Organism: uncultured Myxococcales bacterium; assembly: GCA_946415045.1. Taxonomy (GTDB): domain Bacteria; phylum Myxococcota_A; class Bradymonadia; order UBA4248; family UBA4248; genus UBA4248. Next base: position 2,570 of record CAMKRB010000353.1, on the reverse strand, counting down.
ATGGCAACGCGCCTTCGGCGTCTTCATAATATACGTTTTCCTTTATCATCAGATGGTTTAATGGCAGCGGAAATATCATGCTGTCTACAAATTCTTTTTTGAATCCATCTACCTTCTTTTTAAAAATCCGATATAAAATAGGAAGCGGATCTCCTGGTTTGTAGCGCCCTTCCGGTTCTTCGGTCACAAGAATCTCATGTATCAGATCTGTAGATTTAAAATCGTCCGGCGGATTGAATTTATATTTAATCCGAAACATCGGTGTATCGCGCCGAATTACTTTGCATCCAGGATTCTCTTTTAAATTCTTTTTCGACTCATCAAGCTCATTATCGCAAATAAATAAAGCGAGTTCTGTCGCATCATCCGGGCATGGCACAAATTCTACCTCTGTAATCGTAGCAATTGTTTTTCGGCCTTCTCTCAATAGTTTTTTCAGACGATCATCTTGAAAAACCGTTTTGGTAAAAGCAGGTTCTTTGGGAACATTCATCAATCGCCGAAAAGCACCGGGTATACTGAATATCAGTCCAAACAGATCCAGCAGAGTCAGTAACAGAGCGCCAAGTAATACGGCACCTCCCAAAGGAATAAACACTTCTGCTTTTCTCACGTGCATATAGATTCCGGCGAGTGCCAACCCGATACACAGCAATGCACCGAAACAGACGATTAAAAGTTTTTTGAGATGCCCGTAATTAATCCTGCCCGGTTTCAAAATGACATCTTTCCACTTATGTTCATAGAGCTGGCGCACGCACAGAGGATTAGTCCACGATTCAACGACATCGGGTTGATTCAGTTTAATCTCTTTATATGCATTTGGCAAAGAACGCGGTGTTTTGTCGCAAAGGCGCTGCCATAATTCTATATTTCCAGGCTGCCCAAGCGTTTCGACATTACACAGTGCGATATTATAATCCGCATAGTTGGCATTTACATTTTGTACTTCCGGATAAATATTGTTCAAAAAATCAGTAAATAGTTTCTTTATCTGTGAAATCTTTGTCAGTCGCTTGCTAATGTCGGGTTCGAGCAATTGCCGCAGTGTGCTCACGACAACCGGAGGCAGATTCTGCAAATCGGGCTCAAATATCAGATGAAAATCCTTAACAGGCATATCGGCCGGAGACCGCCCCGACATCAGATGCACTGCGACCGCAGCCAATGCATAAATATCGCTCGCCGGCTGCGGTTTTCCCGTAAGCTGCTCGGGCGGCATATAACCATAAGTGCCTGCAACCGTCGATCCCCCGCTTTGTACCTGCGGATTCGCGACCGCTCCAAAATCGATCAGATACACCAGATAATTGTCACCATCGACGGGTTTTAACAAAATATTCGACGGCTTGATATCGCGGTGAATCACCGGCGGCTCATGGCTGTGCAGCTTTTCAAGAATATCCAGCAGCTGCAATAAAATCTCATAAACGCGCGTCAGACTGAACCTGTGCCCTGCTTTGAGCATATCATTCAGCGTCTGCCCCTGAATATATTCCTGCACAATATACGAACAAGGCGGGTTATCGTCCAGACACTCAATGGTTTCGTACAGCTTTGCAACGCCTTTGATATTGAGCGAACTCAGCACTTCGGCCTCGCGGTGAAACAAATCGTATTCCTTCCAGTTTTTCACCGATTCGATATTCAGCTGCTTGATTGCTACTTTTTTGCCCGTCTCGGTTTGTTCGGCGAGAAAAACTTTGCCTTGCGAACCATGACCGATTTGCCTGATAAAACGAAAGCGATCCTGCAAAGATGCCGGCGTTTGATGCTGCAAATCGTTCTGTCGCTTAGGCTTTACATGCGATAACGGTCGTTCGTCTGTTTCGTTGCTGTTGGCACGATGATGAAGCTTTTGCTGACTTTCCATTGATTTGCCGAATTATCGAATGGTGTGGTGTGTGGCGGCGGTCTATGGCTGCGCCATACGCCCGCCTTGCGTGTCTATGTGCTGCGCACATACGCCACGCAAATGCATATTTATCACATATTCTCCGTACTTTCATGCAGATAGGATTATCCGCATCGACATATCCAGGTGATGACTTTGACCTGCCCATCCCACATGCGTTGCTTGAGTTGCTTCAGATACCGTTCACGCTTGATTTCCATGGTATTTCTTTAATTCCTAAGGGTGTGGAACGCCAGTTGACTGCAAACTTTTGCACAAACTGGCAAAAGTTTGCAATCAACCCGAAAGCTTAGATGCCCCTGGCCTCTCTCCACCTTTTTCCAGCTCAATGGACTGGAAAAAAAGGGGAGATAAATCGCTCATCTTACGGTATTGGCTCGCAATGATTTTCTGCGATCTGCGCATCGTCCGGAGCAGATTCATATTCAGTAAACAGAAATGCGCAGTCTTCAATGCGTTCACAACAGATGTGATCATGCTCTTTGGAGCGGAATGGACAGAGAACTGTTGCTAACCCGTTCTGTGTATCACGGCTGCAGTCATATTGGCTATAGCACCATGTTGTATAGTGCTCATATTCTGTTACTGTATTATAACCATAAGAACAGCTTGATGCATTGCAATAACCACTTTGGCAGTTACTATCCGTCCATCC
>CAMKRB010000352.1 GCA_946415045.1 uncultured Myxococcales bacterium | reverse complement strand
CCCGAAAAACTCACGCCACAGAATTATGAGATTCAGCGGCAGGTCGTGCAGCTCGATATCGTGCGCGGGCAATTGCTCGATGATGATTATGCCTATGTGTCGCTCAAGTCGTTTGCCAACGGATCGGCGGCAAGTGTCAAAGCCGAGATCGAACGTCTGGCCAATATCATCAAGCCCGTCCCGCTCAAAGGACTGGTACTCGATTTGCGCAAGAATCCCGGCGGTTTTTTGAACGAAGGCGTTGAGCTTGCCAACTATTTCATTCAGTCGGGCAACATTGTCAGCACCAAAGGCCGAAACGGCGTAACGATTCAGGATTATAACGCCAGCCGCAGCAAATATGTGTATGATCTGCCCCTGGCTGTGCTCATCGACGAAGGCACGGCTTCGGCATCGGAAATCGTTGCCGGAGCGCTCCAGGATCATCACCGCGCCATCATCGTCGGGCAGACTTCATTTGGAAAAGCGAGCATTCAGAGCATGTTCCCGCTGCACGACGGATCTTCGGTAAAGCTCACGATTGGCCGCTATTACACGCCCTCCGGCAAATGTATTCAGGCGCACGGCATTACGCCGGATGTCGAGGTGGAGGATTTGCTGCTCCAGACCAAAGGCCGCAAAGTGGTGCGCGAAAAAGATCTCGAACATGCGCTTGGACCCGATGGTTCCCGGCCATCCCGGCAGATCCCGCAGGACACCAATCTTCTGGAACCCGAAGAACACGAGCCGCTGCCCGCCATTTCGGACTTGCAGCTGTTTATGGCTTTGCAGCAGCTGCGCGCTCGCGAGTTCTATGTGCATCAGTAGGTGTCGTCGTCTTTCTGTTCCAGCAGTTCCAGACGTCTGCGCAAATCGCGCACTTCTTCCTCCAGCTGCTCAAGCCGCTGCACGAGCAGCATTGAGAGCAGCTTCTCATCTGAGCTGGATTTGAGCGATTCCAGCTTGAGATTGAGCGATGGCGGCGCGGGTTCGCTGGGTTGCGGATCTGCCGGCGCATTCTGGGGTTCCTGCGAATGCAGCGACTCATCCATCGATGCGGGGTCGGTGCGGCGCTTGATTTTCTCGACCTGCTTTTCGACCTGACGCAGCGCTTCATCACGGATTTGCTGAATCGGTACGCTGATGCGCTGCAAAAGAATTTCGGCCTGCGACTGAACCAGATTGCGGATGCCTTTTTGCTTTTGTTTTTGCTGTGTCATCAGCACCTGCGTCAGCGTCATTTCGGTCAGATCGGCTTTGGTATCGTTATCGATCACCTCGATATTGGCACCCCGGCGAATCAGCTCACCGAGTTCGGCCAGCGTGATGTAGCGGCTTTGAGAGGTGTCGTATAGTTTTCGGTTGGAATACCGCTTGATTGTGATCATATTGCGGCGATCACCGCGATCGTTCTGCTGGCTGTTGCTGTCCATGATGATGCTCCAGCTGGTTCGTTATTCGGGATAAACGGCGATGCATTCGATTTCGACGAGTGCACGCTTGGGCAGGCGGCTGACTTCGACGCACGAACGTGCCGGAGCGCCGTCTTTAAATATATTGCCATAGATTTCGTTGACCAGACCGAAATCGTCCAGATCTTTAAGAAACACGGTCGTTTTGACGACATGCGAGTAATTCAGCCCCACAGCGGTGAGAATTGCACCGATATTGTCCAGCGCCTGGCGCGTCTGATCACCGATGTTCTCTTTGAGCACACCGGTTTCGGGATCGAGTCCCAGCTGTCCCGAAAGAAAGACGAGATTTCCGACGCGAACTGCCTGGGAATAAGGGCCAATGGCGGCCGGTGCCTGCTTCGTTGATACGATAATTTTATCCATGATTGTGCTCCGTTTGAAGAGGATTGGGTCTGTCCGGGCATCCAGCGCACCCGGCGAGGGCTAATATTCTACAACAGTCACCTGTATATCTTCTGGCGTTGGATTGGTGTAAGCGTGTGCGATATCGATGCGCAGCCAGTGGCGTCCCTTGCTGGCAAACGAGGCCATATCGGCGCCGCCGCCGCCGGTAATATACATCGGCATGCCGCCCCGGGAGTATGCGGCATAATCGAGCACACGACCGGCAAATATGGCTTTGACGTTGTATTTGAGCAGCATCGACAAGAGACTTGCGGCTGTTTTTTTCGAGGCAAATCCGTTGTTCCGCGTTCCGGAAACATCAAACAGCGGCGTATAGCTAAAGAACAGGCGCAGCGGATCCTTGCAGACGCCGTCGATACATGTGCCGCCCTCGCCACAGTCCTGATCCCGTGTGCAGATGCAGTTGTGCGGCAAGCCATCCATCGCTTCGCACGACAAATTGCCGGGACACACCGTGGACGTGTGCGGTACGCAAATACAGTTTTCGGGGCCCCAGTACACTTCATCGCGCCCGGCTTCGGGAGGAATGCAAAAAGCTTCCTGCCCAATGCACTCACGGCATGTCACCGTCTCGGTATAGGGGATGTTCAGAATCTCGTGACATTCGCTCAATAACGGCCATTCTTCGAATTCGGTGGGCTTTGGAATGTTGCACTGGCCGCCGGCAGGCCTTTGAAGCTCACCCTCAAGCCATGATTTCTGGGCACTGTTAATCGTGGCTTCGGCTGTATCCAGCATGATGATCTGCACTTTGCCCAACATCGTCGTCAGATTCGACGGACCGAAATTCTCGTAGTATGTGCTGAGGGATCCTTCGTATTCACTCTCGCCAAGTCCGTTGAGGAATGCCGTTTTAAAGACTAGCGCGTTGCACAGGTTGCTGAATATGCGGCCGACTCCTGGAATCGTATCGTCACAGCAAATCTGAGCGTTTTCGCTTTTGCACGTGGTGTTGATGCCGATTTCTGGGATGCTTTGGTTGATTGTGCCGTCGATGATATTGAACGCGTCGACGCTTATCTGTTTGAACGATTCAAAGGATGCGGCTTTGCCGTCGCCAGTGAGATTGCCCAGGCTGATGGCAACGTCGATATCGTTTTCATTGATGCTGTTGAGCAAGGCGCGGAATGCGGATTTGTTGCCTTCGACGTTTGAAAAGACGGCGATCGATACCTGGTCGCGGATGGTGTTGATTTCATCCGGATCGGGGTTGTCGATCAATTCGGCTTTGGGAATGAGTTCGACGGTGGTTTCCCGGCAACCGCAAGGTTTGAGGCAGAAATCGAACGTGTTGGTTTCTGCCGTATCGCAGCACGAATGGATTGGCATGCTGCCGCGAATCGCTGCTGGTACCGGGATCGGTGTGAATGCATCGCAGGCATAGGCCATTTCGGTAATCGAAGCCCCATAGGGGGTGCGGTCGGTTTCTTCCGAGATACAGTCGGGGGAATTGACCACGGTTGAATACATGACGATTTGGTGTGTGCCCGAATAAACCTGCCGGCATTCTTTGGCTCCCAGTGCGACATCGCTGCATTCATCGACGAGCGTATATCCGGATGGACAGGCGGTCATGAGCTTTTCGTAGGATGTGGAGTTGCAGCGCTCAAAAATATCGAGCATACCCAGCGGCAGATTGCTGAGGGAAATGCCGATGCCGCCGCTTGTGTCTCCCCTGATGCCCGCGACTGTGGTGAGCGAGAAACTTGGCGTGGGCGCATTAGCACTGGCGTAGAATACGGTGAGATCGCTTTCGGAGCTCATGCCCGAAATCGAAGGACACCGGAAAGCATTGGTACTCGTATTCGAAACTTTGCTGGCACCATGTGCTTCGAGCACCGATGTCGTCGAACCGAATATGAAATACTCCAGCTGGCCGCTAAAGCGCTCGTTGTCTGTCGAATTGCAGCAGATTTCGGGCAGCAGCAATGCCAGTGCCAGTGGATATAAAAGAAGTCGCCTGTTCATAAATCAAATCACAGAATTGCGCATCCAACGCGGGTGTGCTCCATCCGTCGTAAGCGAACAAAATAGGCGCAAATCCGAACAGAATCAAGCGAATGGTGACATGTGAACCGTTTCATAGTGATGATTTGGCTTTCGACGATGAACGCCGTTAGGCGTTCAATATCAATAGCCCCCGGTTGGAGCCGCAGGCGATTACCGGGGGGCAAGGGGCATCCCACTTTTTCCCAACTTTTTGCCGGCCCACAGGGCCGGC
>CAMKRB010000351.1 GCA_946415045.1 uncultured Myxococcales bacterium | reverse complement strand
TCCAAGGAAAGAGATAAACCCATCACCAATAGATTCGCGCGAAAAGTACATATCAATTGTCCCGAAAAAGTGGAGCAGCCCCCGGTCGACAGTTGGGCCGGTGCCGATACCAATGTCTATCCCTATATGTTCGATCCGACCGAAAATACTAAACAAAATGAACTATTAAACGCTCAGAACGAAGCGATTAAGAACGAAGAAATCGCAAATAAGAAGAATGTCTATGTGTCCGTTTTATGCGCGATTGATAAGAATAACGATCATTTCAGAGGCTCGTTTTCAAAATATGCCGCATCGCTGGAAGATGCACTTTCTGAACAAAGTATTAAACACCAGTATTGTAGACAGGAATATATCGACAGATATGGTCTCGACTTTATGATCGAATGCTCCGATCTGTCCGGTGAAGGGTTCGAAGTCGCGCATAACTCAACCTATCGGAAATATTCTATACACTGTGACTCGCTGGCTCCATCGGATAAGGCGGCGAATGCCAAAGCAATGCCTGCAGCCAAATCGGTTCAGCCCATGATGGGATCTCCAAAAGGCATGGCTGTCGCACCCAATCATGCAATCCCGGTTGTGCCCAATTCGAATGATGCCAAAACGCTCACCTGTAATGTCGATGAGATGAGCAGTGCTGCATCTTTCGGACAGACCCCGAACTTCAGTAAAACCGTATCGAAATCCGGTCTCACTGAAGCTCAGCTCGATGATACGATGTATCTCATCTCCGAATTCGAAAAGGATTATTGCGCGATACCATCCCGTAATATGGACAGATTTTTCATCAACTGCAATACAGGCAAAGTGACAATCCAAAGCGGTGAGAGAGGCGCTGTGCATGCCATTGTATTGCAGATGCGATGCAATTAGACTGCCGGATTCCAAAGAACAATGCCCTTTGGCGGGGGCCGTGGCAGCGCCCCGGCAAAAACCACTATGGCTCCCGCAAACAGCCTCCTGCTTACTCGCTTCAAACGTATCGTTAAAGTTGAATGGGGCAGGGGCCACATTCCATCATTTGCAGGCCATCAGCTGGATGTTGGCCTTATACCCAACTAAAATTAAATGGATTCCAAAGAACAATGCCCTTTGGCGGGGGCCGTGGCAGCGCCCCGGCTATAATAATTATTTCGTCGTTCTGTAGTTTCCGTTCATCGTGAGCTCGACGCGAGAGTGCGACGAAACGTGTGTCCCCGGTGCCGGCCACTGGGTCGCGACAAATCCGGCGTTCTGGAAATTGACGCCCAAACACGATGCAGATGCCATTTCAAGCGCATGCAGTGAGCTTTTGCCCCGAAAATCCGGAACCACGATGTATTCGCTTTCACACGTCTGCTTGTCGGGAATCACAATATCGCTGTTCACCCCGGCTTCTTCCGTGGCGCTGCTTTTCTCGCTCCCGATGGATGCGAAAGGATCATAGATGCCTTTGGTCACGGTCTGCGGAAATACGCCGCGATAGGGCAGTGCCTGCGATACGATTTCGGCAAATACCGGTGCCGCAACGAATCCGCCGCTGTGCTTGTCGCGCGGTGCATCCACCATTACGACGACAACCAGATTCGGATCATCTATGGGGGCAATTCCAATAAAATTGGCCATATACAGATGTCCATAGGCATGTGTGCGCGGATCGACTTTTTGTGCTGTTCCCGTTTTGCCGCCGACCCGGTATCCCGACACCCATGCGCGCATACCTGTCCCCTCGGCAACCACGCGTTCCATGGCCTTGCGCACCGTCGCCGCCGATTTCTCGCTAATCACCTGCGTCACGAATTCCGGGCCGCCCTGCTTGATAATGTTCCCGTCCTGATCCCGGATCTCCTTGATTAACCAGGGTTTCATCCGCTTGCCGCCATTGGCTATTGCCGATACAGCTACCGCTATCTGAAGCGGTGAAACGCTTACGCCGTGACCGAATGCGATATTCGCAAACATCACTTCGGCCCATCGCGTGGGTTTCCAAAGAATACCTGCTGATTCACCCGCAATATTAATTCCTGTGCGCTGACCGAATCCAAACTTGATCAGATACTGATAGAATCCTTCTTTGCCCAGTTTCTGTGCCAGATGGTAGGCACCGATATTCGATGATTCGCTCACAACGGTCTCAGCCGTCATATCGACGATGGTATGCGTATCGGATATCGTGTGCGTGCCGATCTTAATCTTGCCGTGGTCCTGAGAAATCGGATCATTCGGTTTGACGTGTGCGCCGTCCACTGCTGCCGAATAGGTGATGAGTTTCATCATGCTGCCGGGTTCATACGCATCCAGCACTGCGCGATTGCGCATATCGTCCTTGCGGTAGTCGCTGAATCGGTTGGGATTAAATCGCGGCCAGTTGGCCATCGCCAGAATCTCACCCGTATACGGGTCCATCACAAGCGCCACCGCCGCATCCGCTCGATATTGTCTGCATACGCGCTCCAGCGCATTCTCGCTCACTTTCTGAATATACTGGTCGAGCGTGAGCACGATGGAACTCCCCTCAAGCGTGTTCAAACGCGGTGAATCTGTCGTCAGAATCACGCGTCCACGCGAATCACGCATGCCGCGTATCCGCAGCACATCGCCGCGCAGATACTTGTCATAAGCTGACTCCAGTCCCTCAAGACCGACGTTGTCCATGCCGACAAATCCAAGAATCTGTCCTGCCAGTTCCTGACCGGGATAATACCGTTTGCTCTCGCGTTTCATTCCTACGCCGCTCAGATGCAGCGATTTCACGGCTGCGCCTTTTTCGGGCGTCGTTTTGCGTGCGATCCACACAAATGGTGAATTGGATGACAGTTTCTTGCGGATTTCGGACAAATCCATGTCGAGCGCCTGACTCAGCGCCGACGCCGTCGCCTCCTTGTCCTGAATCTGTTTGGGATGCGCAAAAATACTCGGCGTTTCGACACTAATCGCAAGCTCGTACCCATGCCTGTCGTAGATATATCCACGGTGTCCGTCCAGATGGTTCTCGCCTCCTGCTCCGAGCGTCATCTTGCCCGTGCTCTGGCGTTCAGCTCGCGTCTGCAGATGCGTCTCTTCGGCCTGCAGCTTATACATGTGCAATCCTATGGCGCCAAACAGCGCCACCATGATGCACGACACAAAAATGATTCGAATCCACACGCCGCGTTCGGATTTTTTACGGTTTTCAATATCATCCCTGACTTGGTTTTCCACCGTTATTCCTCCCCGATTTTCCTCACGTTATCCAGTCCGTCCAGACGTTTGCCCGGTGCCGGAAGCGGATTGTCGGCCTTGTCGACGTTGACGATGAGCACTTGCTCCGGCTTGATGGTCGCCATCCCCAGCTGGCGTCCTGCCAGCGGTTCAAGGCGCTCGCGGCGGCTCAGTACCCGCAGCTCAATTCTCAGTTTGCGGTTCTCTTCGATCAGCGCCTCGCGCTGTGATATCGCCGCACTCAGTTCATAACCCAGATTCAGCTCGCGATGCCGGTAATACACCTGAATGATGAGCAGCGTTATCACGATAAAGGTCGCTGCACACGTCAGCCAAAGCCTGCCTGAACGCTGCCTTGTTCCGGCAATCGTCATCAACGCTTCGCTCAGCGCCCGCCCCCGCATCTTCAGCATCATCGACAGTTCGCGGTCCTGCAGCGTGCGTTTCTGCGAACGCGGCAAAATCGTCTGCGCTCCTGAAACCGGCTCAGATTCCTGCGCAAGCGCATCTTTCAGCGATTCATCCACATCACCCGCGTCGAACTGCACCTGCGCCTCATCATGCGTCTCTGCCTGCTGCTCTTTGTCGATCGTCTCTTTTTGCTGTTCGTCGCTCATGCGCTCGCCTCCCGCACCTTTGATAAATCATTGCACGGCTATGGCAAGTTTTTGGGGGGCCGGCTATTTCGGCTGCCGCCTCAATACGCCGCGCCAAAAGCGGCTATTTCGGCTGCCGCCTCAATACGCCGCTTTTTGTTCATTTCCCGGGGTTACGCTGCGCTCACCCCGGGCTGTGACCTTGCACGCCTTCAGCGTGCTGGCGGTATGCGCCACGTTGTGGCGCGCCTGATTATTTCCCGGGGTTACGCTGCGCTCACCCCGGGCTGTGACCTTGCACGCCTTCAGC
>CAMKRB010000350.1 GCA_946415045.1 uncultured Myxococcales bacterium | reverse complement strand
CTACTCATAGCATAGAGCTTTAAAAAAAAACAGCACAAAGTTAACGCCTATGGCCGGGGGGTGAGGCCCATACCCCCACCGATATTGCCGACCGCTATACCTTCACGCGCTTTTTAGGCCGCGGCACGCAAGGCAGCGTCTATGCTGCCGAACGTAAATCCGACGGTCAGCCCGTCGCCATTAAAGTTCTCCAGATCAACTCCATCCAAAACTGGAAAGAATACGAACTCTTCTGGCGCGAAGCCGAAACCCTGCAGTCGCTCGACATTCCGGGCGTCGCGACATTTTACGAAGCCATCGAAAACCTCGACGAAGATCAGCCGCACGCCTACCTCGTCCAACAGCTCATTCACGGCAAAACGCTTGCCGACACCATTAAATCCGGCGTGCGATTCAGCATTCAGAATGTCTTTTCGCTGGCCATACAGATCATCGATATTCTCGAAAAACTCCATCATCACGATCCCCCGATTATACACCGCGACATCAAACCGTCGAATATCCTTCTTGAACCCAATGGCAAAGATTACAAAGTCTATCTGACGGACTTCGGGGCCGTCTACAATCCGCTTTTGCAAAGAGGCGGTTCGACGATTGCCGGGACGTATGGCTATATGTCGCCCGAACAGCTCATGGGCAGCGTTTCACCCGCCTCGGATATCTACGCACTCGGCGTCATGCTCGCCGAACTCCTGAGCGGTATCTCCCCGGCAGATATGGAAGTTACAGAGTTTCGCCTCAATATCGAAAAGCCCCTCGAAAGCGTCCCAGCCCCCATCGTTTCGCTGATTCGACGCATGACCACGCCCAATGCATCCGACCGCCTGTGCGACTATGCGCTTCTCAGGCAGAGCTTTGGCGCATTTGCGCAAAATCAGTTCACCGAACACGCCCTTGTAGAATCCCCCCGTCAATCGCCAAAAGAATACAATCGTCAGCTCAAAAAGGTCGAACGCATCGGACAAAAGGGCAATCTCGACCTCTGGCTGCAACTCCCTGAAAAAACACCCAGAGAGATTCCCAAAATTTATAAAAAACTGAATTCACCTTATCATCCTTTATTTGGTTTACAGGAAGCATACGCAGCTCTCACTTTTTTTCTTAACCCGATGAATATATTTTTTAACTTTAAAAGGTTTGCTTGGATACTATTTTGTATAATATGTTTAATTATTTATTTTGTAGGTTTTGGTTTTTTTATATATTTGATATGTAATACTTTTGATGATCTATATCGTCATTTTAATTGGGCGCATCGCTTTGGTTCAGATTTATTTGAATTAAATTTATATATTCTAATCCTATTAGGATTTGCATTTAAACCTGGAAAAGCATTTTGGGATTTTCGTAGAGAACTTCGAAACTTTCATAATACTGAACTATTAAATGTTCCAAAACTTAAACATCTTCTACGAAATGGCCGAAAATCCCTGGCGACTGTCCGCAATGTGCGATATCGAGCAAAAAGCAAAAAACAATATCCGGAATTTGTGCTCAGCTATGCCTTTAATCCGCCCGACGATAACGAGTCTGACGATCTCATACACAAAGTCGTTGTTCCTTATGATCCGGCTTTAAAGCCAGGAGATGTGCTGCCCATACTTTATACGGTTTCAAAAGATGGCAAAGAGGTGATGAGCATGCCGTTTCCGTTCCCCACCAAAGCACTTCCCAAATTGTCCTCCTGTTATTGTAAAACGAGCAACGGCATGATTCAATATTCGTAATCTAGTAGGTAAATCCATGTCAAAACAACCCATACTCCCACAATCCATCGCATTCGATTACGAAATCCTCAAAAAAATTGGGGAAGGTGCCTGCGGCGAAACGTGGCTTCTGCAGCACCGCATCGAAAAAAAGCGCGCCGTACTCAAATTTCTCAAATTGCAGCTTGCCGGCGATCTCAAGGCCATAGAGCTTTTCGAGCGCGAAGCAAAACTCCTGCAAAGCGTGAGCGTCCGTGGCATCCCAAAGTTTTACGGACATTTCACCGACGAAGAGGGCAACGGCTGCCTGCTGCAGGAATACATTCCCTATCCCTCGCTCCAGACATTGCTCGACGGCGGCAAAATATTTACCGAGCGCGAGACACTGCAAATTGCCCGTGGAATCGCCGACATTCTGTTGCAGCTTCAAACGCAATACACCCCGCCCATCATTCACCGCGACATCAAGCCGTCGAATATTCTATACAACGAACAGTTTCACGAAGTGTATCTCATCGACTTCGGTGCCGTTGCCCATCCGCAAAAGCGCGACGGCGGCTCGACCGTCGCCGGTACTTTCGGCTATATGCCGCCGGAGCAAATCTTCGGCAATATTGCGATTCAGTCCGATTTCTACGCACTCGGCGCGACGATGCTCCACATGCTCACAGGCATATTCCCCGGCGAAATATCTGCACAGGTTTACCAAATCGACGTCCCCGCCATTTTGCGCGAAAAAGCGCCCGATGCGTCCCCAAACATGGCTGCCCTGCTCGCTTCGATGCTGTCGGCAGACATCGACAAACGCCCCCCAACCGCAGCTCAACTCTGCAAATCCCTGGATCACGTTCTGGCCTATCCCAAAGATGGCATTTTGCAAAAGATTTCCGAAAAATTCACTGCAATGGACAACAACTTCCATCGCATGATGCGCGTCGAAACCATTGAAAATGTCGACGAAAATCCTCGCAAAGAACGCTGGCGGCGAATCAAAAAAATCGTTGCCCATCCCCTGTGGAAAACCACAAAAGGCATAATACGAGCCAGAAAGAATGCGGATGTCATAGAATATACTTTTGAAGCTCACGGAAGAACCTGGAAAGGCACGGCCGAAGTCAGCAGTATTCAAATGAACTATCCCGCGCCCTGCCTCGTTCGATATGATCGCCTGTTTCCCAGCAATAATATGTTATTTGCAATCGAATAGAACGCAAAACACAGATTTGTATATATTGCCTTGTGTATGATTATAACGCATGCTGTTGCAGGCAGAAATAGATCCATCGATTATAATACTTGCCGTCGTAATTCCGGCTTCGCATTGATAGAAATAATCGCGAACCTCGCCTTTTCACGCGGTTTGTGTTACGCATCACCCCCGCGTGTGCGGGGAACAGTCCGTATGCGAAACAAGCATACAGATGGCAGAGATCATGTACCTGCACAGATGGACATATAGACATGGTTCACATTGGTTACTGCATTGGCTGGAATTGGTGGCATCAGGGGGGTATGTCGGAAGATTTGATGATGCTTATAGCCTTCTTTTGGATGAGGTGGGTGCTAACCGCATTGAGAGTCGTCACGATCCCGGAAATCCCCATTCAGGGATGGTAATGAAAAAATGTGGTATAAAGTATGAGGGTACCCTGCGTAGTTCTGACAGGAACAACCAGGGTATATGTGATGCCGATTGGTATGGTCTGCTTCGATCTGGCAGACAATCGAGCTTTGGAGAGATTCCAGTCTATCGACGATGATGAACTTAAGTGGATGGAGAAGTGACTATGAGTTTACAATTAATAAAAGCCAGTACCTCTGATGCCTTGACACTAAACGAAATATCAAAACGAGCTTTTGATAGTGATCTTCTGGTTGGTGCACCTTCAACCGGAGGACCTCCCGGATACATGTCTGTTCCATTTCATTTGAAGATGGCCAGATCAAATCACCTGTTTAAGCTGGTGGATAATGGCCTGATCATCGGTGGAGCAATTCTTTTTTTGGATGATGAAAAGCTCAATATTGGCAGAGTCTTCATCAGTCCGGAGAATCATCGAAAAGGTTACGGGATTTTCATGATGCATGAGATAGAAGCTTTGTATCCTATGGTAAAGGAGTTCACACTGGATACACCGATCTGGAACATCAGGACGAAATCCTTTTATACGAAACTGGGATATACTGAAGTACGACGTGATACAGAATTCATTTATTACTCCAAACAACGCGTAAATAATTAAACCTGAAGAAAAAGGATCACCCCCGCGTGTGCGGTTTGGGTAATTGAAATGCTCGCTTTGAGACGTGTCACGACACGTCTCTACAGCTCGCCAGACGCCCGCTATTTTTAAGAGACGTGTCACGACACGTCTCTACAAAAATACGCGG
>CAMKRB010000349.1 GCA_946415045.1 uncultured Myxococcales bacterium | reverse complement strand
TCAATCCTTAGTTTTTTCGCGGGCGTGACGCCCGCATCCCCAGCAAAGTTCTGCATTGTTCAGAGATTCCTTATGCGGCCAAAGAAGTGTATAAATCTTTAAATGCACCGCTGCAATGGGATGAATATATGAAACAGGCCCGCGAACGAATGGCACAGGATGAACAACTGCGCACGGCCTTTGGGTATGATCTGATGAAGGACGTTCAGACGCTTACAGATTGGAAATGAGATCTTGTAAGGCGTAAATAATACCGGGCGCACTAATGGTGCGTCCGGACAGACCTGATAACTACCAGGGCAGATCCCTGCTGTGACTTGCGGTATACAATAAAATCGCAGTTGCGACGCTCACATTGAGCGATTCGACGTTCGGATTCTGAGCGATTCGCACGGTTTGATCGCACAGCGTTCGTGTGAGCCGCCGCATCCCCTGGCCTTCGGATCCCATAATCAAAACCGTTGCGCGATGAAAGTTCACATCTTCGACTTTGTCGCCGTCGATATCAGCACCGACGATATTGAAATCCTGGTCTTTGAGTTCGCGCAGCGTCTGGGCAATGTTGGAAACACGGCAAACCGGCATGCGATAAGCCTGTCCGGCAGAAGTCTTAATCGCTGTCGCCGTGATTTGGGCCGCACGATCACGGGGAATAATGATGCCATCCACACCAAAAGCTGCCGCCGATCGAATAATTGCGCCCAGATTGTGTGGATCCTGAATCTGATCGAGCACCAGAACCAGCGGCTGCGGGCTCAGATGTTCCAGAATATCATCGACCTCCGCATATCGAAATTCCGGCAGCTCAAGCAAAACGCCCTGATGCCGCGTTTCTCCCGTGCGTTTGGTGAGTTCGTTCATCTGGACTTCGATTGGTGTGATGTGCAGCGATGCACAGGTGCCCAGAATCTTTTCAAGCGCTTTTGGCTGACGGGTTTCGGCGATATAAATCCGGCTCTTCGCAAGTGTTTCTGCGGGAATCGTGTCAAACGCCTCTTCGACCGGATGGATGCCGCACACGAAAAATTCTTCGGTCATGTTGTGGCGATCCGGACGTTGCGGACGTTGGGGTTGCCTGTCATTTCCAGATGTCTGGCGGTTCCTGTAGCTCTTGTTATCGTTATTTGGTTTTCGCATATTCCCCCTCCAATTCAGGTTCGCGACCGCGCGTATTTATCATTTAACTGTGCAAATATCAATGGATGCGATGTTTGGGATGGCGTGGACGATTGGCATTGCAGGTGACCCATTTTGACAGAAACTTGCAACAATACGCCTCCAACAGAAAAAACGTGAGCGACTGCTACATGAACAATGGTCATGACGATAGATGATTCTGTTCGTCTTTTGGCTTTTGAATGGATTCAAATCACCTGTTTTCACGCGAAATATGATAAAGGGATGGTGCGCGGTGGATGCATGTTCATTATGGATGCCAGATTGCGGCTGTTCACTCATTTCGAGCGTTGTATTGGGCATCTTTCCGGCTTGTTCCATCATTGATTTCCTTGTTGTCCCTACGCCGCGTTTTTATTTATCGATGACGCGAACCACACATTGTTTGCGGCAAAAACACAGGGCATAAGATTTGACTTTGGTCACATTCGGACATTCGAACTGCAGTCCTTCAATATAATGCCGTGTTCGAATCTGTTCTTCGGCTTCATCCAAGAGTTTTTGCATCATCCCGGGGGCCCGGGCATATTGTTCGTTTTTTGGGATTTGGTCGAGAACAGAGGGCAGCAGGCATTTCAATTCCAGAATGGCTGCATGATTTCCCTGAATGGCGAGAATGTCGGGGAACCCTTCGCCGCTTTCGCGGTTGGATTTTACCGTGCATTGTGTGCGCAATACGCCGACCATCATGCCATGATAGAAATCTTCTTTGGCATCCTTTACACTGATGCTGTCGCTCATAATATCATTGATTTCGCGTTCTGTGGCTGCGGCATCGCCGTTCCACAGTGCCTGCATCAATGGTCGGGCATCATATTTCGCTAACTTGATATTTTCCCACCAGTTGCGCATGGCTGATTTCATGACAGTCAGTATTTCGCGGTTTGGGACGGTGACTTCGGCTTCCAAAAGATCATCTTCATCTTTTCGGACGCTGAGTGATTTTAAATAGCCGGTAAATAATAGAAAACTCCATATCGCATCGGGGCGGGAATTTAAATCGCGATAGGATAAATCTTTATATACTTTTACCCATTTGGTGCCGCCTTCCATAAGCCTGGCGAGTTCTTCGCGATATTCCGGATGATTGTCGATCATATCGTCGATGATATCATTGCTGCTCGTCATAGACCAATAGGCCTGGATGGCATCATCTCCATAGCCATTGACCAACCCACGAATGGCATTGAGCAAACTCCACGGATTATAGACTTCGCGATTGCTGTAATAATAACCATCGTACCAATTTTTTAGCGCATCCATTTGGTCGGACAAACCGTAATAGGCGAGCATGTCTTCGACTTCTTTTGGCGTAAAGCCCCAGAATTCATTGGGAATTCTGTCCACCACGGTAATCACGCCGGGATTGTTCATGCCAGTGAATATAGATTCTTTCGCGACGCGCATGCAGCCCGCGATAATGCCAAAAGCGAGGTTATCGTTGGATTTGAAACCAGTGGAAATAAATTTTCCAATGAGCCTGACCGTTCTTTCGAATAACTCCGATTTGGGATGGTGAATGTCGTAGATGGCAGCCTGCTGCAAGGGAACATCGTATTCGTCGAGCAAAATGACGACTTTTCGTTTGGTTGACATATTCAGCCATTGGGGCATGTATTTAAGGAACTGCCGCAAATTCGCCTCGGAAGCTGCGCCATCCAGATAGCTTTGTAAGGTCTCCAGCTGACCGGTGCTCAGACAACCACTCTCTTTCAGAATCTTCTCGTGTGGAGTGCTGGCGTCATAAACCGCACCGCGCAGCTGTTCAATGACTTCCTGATACGACTCGCCCGAAACATCTTTAAAAGACAACGAAATCACCGGGTATCGCCCCAAATGCTTTAAAACATGCTCGCCAGCCTGCATCACCTTGAGCCCCTCAAAGTAACGGCGGTTGTCGATGGGCTTGCCATCTTTATCGAGCCTGTATTCGAAGAACGTCTGGAGCGTGCGCAGCATCAGGGTTTTGCCAAAACGACGCGGACGGGTAAAGACACAGATTTCATGACCACTATCGATAAGGTAGGGGATAACATCCGTCTTATCGACGTAGTAAACGCCTTTATCTCTAAAAGCCGTAAAGCTCTCGGATTGATTTTGGAATGGTGCCAGTTTTGTTCTATCGCGCATGGTCGTCTCCTTGCCCCTGCGCGGTTTGTCCTGCAGGGAACGGACGCATTATAGCACGGCATCATGCGAATGGCGAGCGTGTGATTTGCGCCGAATGTTTACGCCTCTTGTGATGGCGTTTCATGATAAACCGCATTGTTAAGCTCGCCAATATCGTCGAGCGGTAGAGGATAAGGCATGCTGTCGACAATTTCGCGATGATTCTTGTCTCTATAAATCCGATAGAGGATGGGCAGCGGATCGCCTGCTTTAAAGTGATTCTCTGGCGGCAGATGGGTATAGATATGGTGGACTAAATCTTCTGCTTTTTCGTCGTCGGGCGGATTGAATTTGTATGTGAGTTTGAATTGTGGTGAACGGTGGTAGTAATAGTCCAGATCACCTTCTTTTTTACTGGGATTGGTTTCGAGATATTTATCTTCTAGTTTCTGATATTCGATAGAAAGAATTGTTGCAATGGTTTTTCGGCCATATTGAAGAAGATCTGCGACAAGATTCTGCATAACATCTCTATCTTCCTCTGGCAATATGAGTCGATTTTTGAAAGCATTGACCCTCGAATTCATTAACACTGAAAAATTCAATACATATTTTAATAAATGCGGTCCGATTAATACCGGTAAAAGTAAAGTAGATAAGAATACAAGAATCAGAATAATCCAGGATAAAACTGCTGTGAATACACCGGTGATCAAAGGAGAATTTGCACAAAATTTGATACCGAAGTAGCTGATGACCGTAGACAATATAGCGCCAAGTATCGCAAAAGCAGAAGAAGCTGCTACCAATATATTTGT
>CAMKRB010000348.1 GCA_946415045.1 uncultured Myxococcales bacterium | reverse complement strand
ACTTGCCCGAATTGCCTCAGAATATACTGGATGATTTGAATAAAACGGCCAGATTTGACGATGGTGTGAACGTAACCGTCAAACCGCTGTGGCTGAAAACCGAAAGACGTAACGGGCGTCAGCCGATATTGATGGAATTGTCGCATCACACGGACGCATTGCTCCAATGTGCGCTGGACCTTCCGCATCCGACACGTTCCAATGCTGATTTGCAGCTTCCGCGAGATATTATCGAAAAGGCAAATGCCAGTGATTTAAGAATGCGATGGCGTATAGAAAATGGCAAAACCGTATCCTGCAAAATCACGAGCTGGTCTGGCGGCAGGGGGCAGGATCTCAGGAAATGCGTCGAGAAGGAAATGTGTCATATAGAATATCCGTATTTTGAGAAATCTGCTTTGTCTGTGAACGATTTTGTGCTGCGCTTTTATTATAGTAATTTGCGCGATGTTTATGAGTAAGAGTGTGCCGCGTCGTATTGCCTGCAGGCAATAGACGCGGCGGCGAGCTGTAGTGGCGGGTGTGCCCGCCACAAAGCGAGCACTTCACAAAAAAAAACATTTGGGGTAAACAACGGCGGCTCCGATTGTGGGGCAGATTGCTTATGGAAGGATAATGGCTAAGCAGAAAACGCCGCAGACGACGGCAACGATAGAGACTGTTTCACTGTATGAGACGGCGCGGCAGCGCTATCTGAACTATGCGCTGAGCGTGATTACGAGCCGGGCGCTGCCCGATGTGCGCGACGGCATGAAGCCGGTGCAGCGGCGCATTTTGTACGGCATGCACGAGATGCACCTCACGCATGAGGCGAAATACCAGAAAAGCGCACAGGTTGTGGGCCAGGTGATGGGGCGTTACCATCCGCACGGCGATTCGGCGATTTATGACGCGATGGTGCGCATGGCGCAGCCTTTTACGATGCGGTATCCGTTTGTGGACGGGCAGGGCAATTTCGGGTCGCTGGACGGCGATTCGGCGGCTGCTATGCGATATACCGAGGCGCGGCTGCAGCCCGTGGCGTCGGCAATGCTCGAGGATTTGGACGAGCATATCGTCGATTTTATGCCGAATTATTCGGGCACGTTCAAGGAACCGACGGTGCTGCCGACCGCGATTCCGGCGCTGCTCGTGAACGGTTCGATGGGGATTGCCGTGGGTATGGCGACCAATGTGCCGCCGCATAATTTGGCCGAAGTCGTCGATGGATGCGTTGCGCTGATCGATAATCCCGAGATGTCGCTGGATGATTTGATGGAATATGTGCCGGGGCCCGATTTTCCGACGGGCGGTCGCATTCTGACGTCGAGCGATGATATCAAAAAAGTCTACGAAACGGGGCGCGGTGCCATCGATATCCAGGCCGATTATACGGTAGAACAGGAAGGTAAACGCAGCAGAATTATCGTGACGAGCATGCCCTATACGGTGAACAAGGCGGCGCTTGTGAAGACCATCGGCGATTTGATTGGCGAGAATAAGCTGCCGCTGCTCACGAATATCCGCGATGAGTCGACCGATGTGGTGCGCGTGGTGCTCGAACTGAGGCAGGGCGCGGATCCGAATGCCGTGATGGCGTATCTGTTCAAGCATACGGCGCTGCAGACTCGGTTTAATGTCAATATCACGTGCATTGTGCCTGGCGAGGGCGACCAGATGGTCTATCAGCCCAAGCGGCTGGGGCTGAAGGAATGCATGATGTATTTCAACCGCTTCAGGCTGGAGGTGATTACGCGGCGGCTGCAGTACCAGTTGTCGCAGCTGCTGGAGCGCATTCATATCCTCGAAGGCTATATGAAGCTGTTTGGCGGGCTGGATGAGGCCATCGCCATTATCCGGAATTCGGAGGATAAACCGGCGGCTTCGGCGGCGCTGTGTGCGCGATTCGAGATCGACGAAATCCAGGCCGAGGCGATTTTGCAGCTGCGTTTGTATCGGCTGGCGCGACTGGAAATCGACAAGATTGAATCGGAACTGGCTGCGAAAAGTCGCGAAGCTGCGCATATTCGGTCGATTCTGGCTTCCGAAAAGAAGCTGTGGAAAGTCGTGCGCGATGAGCTCGAAAACGTGAAGAAGAATTACGGTGATGACCGCCGCACGCGGTTTGAAGGTGAGGATTTAAGCGACGATTATTCGCCCGAAAAATATATTATCGACGAAGAATGCTATGTGATTGTGACGCGTTCGGGGCTGTTCAAGCGACAGAAATCGTATACCGATGTGTCGTCGATTCGCACGCGTGAAAACGATGCAATTGCGTTCATTCGCCGCGGAACAACGCGCTCCACGCTGATGTTGCTTTCTTCGGCCGGCAAGGCTTATACCATGCTCGCCGACAACGTGCCCGCAACCACTGGCCACGGTACGCCGATCGCGACGGTATTCAAGCTCGAAGATGGCGAAACAATTGTGGGGGCTTATATTATTGACCAGCAGACGCTGAATGCCGAGCCGCCCAAACCAAAGCCCGCCGATTTGATAGAAATGATGGATGAATCTGCGATTTCGGATGCGGCGTGCATCGTGGCAATCAGCAGGATGGGGCAGATCGTGCGTTTGCCGCTTGAGCCGTTTACGGCGGTTTCGACGGCCAGCGGGCGCATTTATATGCGCCTGAACGACGGGGATGCCGTGATGACGACCTGCCTGCCGCGTACAGAGCAATACGTGTCGCTGATTTCGGATAATACGCGCGCCAATGTGTTCAAACTGATGGATGTGCCGTCGCTGAAGACGGCTGGCAAGGGATATCGCGCATTGTCGCTCGATCCGGGAACTGTGGTGATGGCTGCGCGTCTGGTGAATACCGACGAAGATGGGGTGCGCGTGAGGTTGTCGGATCGCCGTGAAATCGTGATATCGGCGCGCCGTATGATGCTTGGTGAACGCGGCGGCAAAGGCCGCTTGCTGCTGAGGCGCGGAAAGGTCGATGCGGTGCTCGATGATCAAAACTATGATATCGATTTGCCGCCGCAGAAGACAGACGAACAGGCAACAGATAATCTGCCAAAAGATGAATAAATGCATATAACCGAAGCGAATACAAACGATTCATTGATCTATTATGGCGGATCCTTTAATCCGCCGCATATTGCGCATGTGCTGATGGTTTCGGCGCTCCACGTGTATTGCCCGCGCGCGCGGATATGGGTCGCGCCAACCTATGTGCATGCGTTTAGCAAATCGCTGATGCCTTTTGATTTGCGTTTGCAGATGCTTGAGCAGACGATGGGGCATATACCAAATGTTACAATTTCTACGATTGAACGCGATTTGCACGATTCGACGAGTTATACAATTGATGTGGTGCGTGAGATTCTGCGGCGAGAACCGCAAACTAAGATATATATAACGGTCGGTGCCGATATTATCGGGCAGCTGCCGCAATGGCGAGCTTATGAGGAATTGTGCAGACTTGCGCGGTTTATGGTGTTTCCGCGCGAGGGCTATGATAATACATTGGCATTGCCGATACCGCATTTGCCCGAAGTGTCGAGCAGTGAAATTCGCAAAAAAATGTCTGCAGATAAAGATATTTGCGGCCTTGTGCCGGCTGCGGTTTCGGAATTGTTAGAATCATGGAAAGCCAGAGAACCAGATGTATACAAAGCGTTTTTAGAGGGGTGAGCGCCATGGGGAGATGATAATTGGGCAACGATACGTGTGCGGTATCATTGATTTGTATTGTTTCGAGCGGTAAAAATTTTCAAGGTCGGTGTGTAAATTCTTGCTTATGGGGGCGGTATCAACTATCTTGGTCATGGCGACATTCCTCCTATTGTTAGTCGCAAAAGCAATATAGCATTTCGCTATGGAGTGTCGCCGCTTTTATTCACTATGCCCCGTAAATTGTGCGTTTATGCGATGATTTTATGGGTGCGAAACTTGAGTAATTGATTAAGGAGGTGTTTTTATGAATAGAACCATGTTATTTGGGGTTTTGGCCTTAACCATTACAGTTTGTGCTTTAACCATTACTGCTTGTGATGGTGATATACATAATATTGAATTTGATGGGGGTGCAAAGACTAAGACGGATCCGAACAACCAGACGGATCCGAACAACCAGACGGATCCGAACAACCAGACGGATCCGAACAACCA
>CAMKRB010000347.1 GCA_946415045.1 uncultured Myxococcales bacterium | reverse complement strand
CATGACACCCTCCATGGGTACAGTCCCATTTAAAGACAGTCTTTACCGATGCAATTCGGCAAAGCGTGTGTTTTGTAAGATGAGGGAAATCCGGTATTTCCCTCATGCACAATTCAATAATTTTGCTATGTTTAACGAGCGTGGATATGAAAAAGCAAGGCTGTCTGCTATGCGGCCACGAGCGATGAGCAATGAGCCACGAGTGATCATTGGCCAACTCGAAGCTCGATGCTCAGCGCTCTTTGCCAATATCTCACACGCATTGGGGTAACGCGATATCCACACTGGCTAAACATAGCCATAAATCTATCCCTCGATCTTATCGACGCGACGCTGATGGCGGCCGCCTTCGAAATCGGTATTGAGGAAAGTTTTGACGGCTTCAAGCGCGATGGATGGCCCCGTGATATTTTCGCCAATGCAAAGAACATTGGCGTTATTGTGTTTACGGGTCATCATGGCTTCGTATGCGTGATGCACCAAAGCTGCGCGAACGCCCTTGACTTTGTTGGCAGCCATCGACATGCCAATGCCCGTGCTGCAAACCAGAATTCCGGCGGCGGCAATACCGTCGGCAACCGCATGGGCAACGGGTTTCGCAAAATCGGGATAATCGCACGAATTGGTATCGTGCGTACCGACATCTGTCACATCGTACCCCATTTCGATGAGCATGGATTTGATCCGCTCTTTCAGATGAAATCCTGCATGATCACTGCCGATGTAGAGTTTTGAACCTGCTTCTGTCATGGTTATCCTTTGGCGTAAGTTGCGTATCCGTGGATGATCGCCCCGGCGGGACGCCGATGGCGGCCTGCGGGACGAGTCCGATCTCGTGGGTGACGCTAATGCCCCCCACGGTGGAAGTCAAGTACCCCGAAGAGGGTGACACACCCGTGGGGCGTTCGGATGATACCTATTTATTCAGCAGTTTTTCAAGTTCAGAAAGCGTATCGTCAAACGATTTAAGGGCGAATTCGATGGGCGCAGGTGTGGCGAGGTCAACGCCGGCTTCGCGCAGCAAATCAACCGAAGGTTTGGAGCACCCGGACTTGAGCATGTTGATGTATTTTGCAGCATTTTCGGGGCTCTGTTCGATGAGGCTGGCAAACGAAAGTGCACTCGAAAGGCCGGTCGCATACGAATAGACATAGTATTTATAATAGAAATGCGGAATATATGCCCACTCGTGATCTTCGTTGCCCTGAATTGTATAATCCGGACCATAGTATTTATTGATGAGTTTTGCATACAATTCGCTCAGCCATTTGGCGTTGACTGATTCACCGTTTTCAATGGCAGTATGTGCGAGGTATTCGAATTCAGCAAATAATGTCTGGCGATAAATGGTGCCGCGGATGTTCTCGAGTTTGTCGACGAGAAGATCTATCTTTTCGGCATCGGTCTGTGCATGATTATACAAATAGTCGTTCAGCAGCGACTCGTTTGTCGTCGATGCAATTTCGGCCAAAAACATCGTATAATGATAGGATCCGGGCGGCTGTTCCTGAGAATAGAGGCTGTGAATCGAGTGCCCGAGTTCGTGCGCGAGCGTCGATACATCATCGAGCGATTCCTGGAAATTCGTGAGAATAAACGGATCAATGCCATAGACCGAACAGGAATAGGCGCCGCTCGTTTTGTCTGCGTATGGCAGCAAATCGATCGAACCTTTTTCGAGATCCATTTCACCCTTGAGCTTCGCAATATAATCTTCGCCCAAAGGCGCAAGTGCTGCGGTGATAAGCGTTACTGCATCGTCATATGTATACGTCTTTTGCGCTGCAGTTGAATCTGTGAGCGGAATATACATATCATACAGATGCACCTGGTCCAGATTGAGTATCTTTTTGCGCAGCGCAACATAGCGGTGAAGCGGTTCGAGGTTTTTGCCTACAGTATCGAGCAGGTTTTTATAAATATCGACAGGAATATCATCTTTGTCGAGATAGGCTTCGAGTGCTGTATCGTACTTCCTTGCTTTCGCAAACAATATATCATTCTTGAGCTGTCCGATATAGGCGTTGGCAAACACATCTTCATATTTCGTCAGAGTATCCATCAAACCATTGACGGCAGTTTTACGGATTTCACGGTTATTGCTGCGGCGGTATTTTGTATAGTTCGAAAGCGTGAGCTGAACGGGATTCCCTGCTTCGTCCTTGATCACCGGAAGCGCCATTTCGGATAGCATGGCATCGAACACTTCTTCGCTGTTCGAATGGATTTCGTTCAAATCGATTTCTGCCCAAAGCACATCGCCGGCCAGCGACAATACGCGCTCTGCATCATCCGACAATACGCGGTCTGCACGCCGCATGATGTTGCGAATATACGCTTCGTGCTTTTTAAGCCCTTCATTTGACGCGATATAGCTATCCAGTGTTTCTTTGTCGAGCGCCAGCAACGCTTTGCGCACCACCTGTGCCTTGTCCATAAACTCATTCAGCATGGCTGCCGCTCGCTGTTGATTCGCTTTGGATTCGGGCGAAGGTTCGGTGTCGCTCACCATGTTTGAATACAGCGTGAGCTTGTTGATATCCGTATGGATCATGAAGTACAAATCCAGGCAATTCTCCAGATGCTCGGCATCTGCAAAAGACTCACAGGCACCAATCTGCGCAATTCGTTCCGGTGCTGCATCAAGCGCTGCTTTAAAATCATCGTTTGACGCAAACAATCTGTCTTTTTTCCACAAATATTTGGGATCAATTTCGCTGCGCGATTTCACGCCAACTTTGGCACCTGGGGCTGCTGCCTGAGCTTCGGGTTTCACCTGATCCTCCTGCTTGACTTCGGGGTTCTGCGCATCTGCCGGTGCGGCTTTGGCTTCGACAACCGGCTTCACATCGGCTGGATTTATCGTTTCTACAACGGGCACAGCCATCGGACAATTGGCTGTCGGTTCGGGACAGCGGTTGCAGGAAGATATCACACTGCCGCATAACAGCGCACTCACGCTCAGCACCAGCGTTCGTCGAATGGATTGCGTTTTCATAAACTCTCCTGATTTGGTGGTGTTAAATATCATTTTCGCTAACCCCTGCATGCCATGTTATGCCAGGGAAAGTCTGAACCATGCCGGATCCGGGGCGTTGCGGGGCAGCGCCCCGCATCGGGGGTAGCCGCGTATTTGCTTGCAAATAGCGGCGCAGGGGGCTTGCCCCCCCACACACACAAAAGCAATTGTTCACCATTCCCAAGGGATGTCAACAGAGGGCTGAAGCGTTACATTATAAGCACGAGTATTCAAAGCAATCGTAGCCACACTCAGCATAATCCGTCAAAATCACGACGCGCTCTCCGGTTGTGGATTTGACGCACGTATAAGACGTTTTGAAGGCGGCACCATCATCTTCTTCACACTCACTTCCGTAATCCCCCGAACCGCAAATCTGTGCTGCATCCAGGCCCAAATCGCATGAGGAAGTTTCTTTGCCATTAGATTTGTAGCTGACGCATTGCGTTCCTCCACAGGGTTTCGCCTTGACTTTGTATGTTTTTACATCGCCTGAATTCGAATCCAGCATGCAATACATCCAGGTATTATCGGGGAGACAGTAATCTGTGAATGATTCCGGATCACACGTGTCGCCCACCGCTGCATTCAGATTCGCATCCGAAATGCAAAGTCCCTGCAGGCATGTCTGGCTCTTTCCGCAACTCTTTGTGCTGCATGCCACATCGACGCACTGGTGGATATCCTTTTTGCAAACGGTCCGGATGCCTTCGGTGCAGTCGGTATCTTCGTTGCAATAGTCTGCCGCGCGACATTCGTTATCCATGCATTTGCCATCGCACTTGCTTTCGATCGCCGAACCGTCGTTCTGGCACTCATAAAGCGTGCTGGCATCTTTGCAGATGTTGACTGTACAAAGGTTGCATGTGTTTTCTTCGCGGTTGCAGCCAAAATCGCAGGGCTTATCCTCTTTTGAACCATCGCTCTGGCATTCGCTCAGCGTGTTGTCATCCTTGCAGCTATTTGCGCATGCAGGCGCATCATTGCATTTATTCTCATCGCGGTTGCAGCCATAGTCACAGGGCTTATCCTCTTTTGAACCATCGCTCTGGCATTCGCTCAGCGTGTTGTCATCCTTGCAGCTATTTGCGCATGCAGGCGCATC
>CAMKRB010000346.1 GCA_946415045.1 uncultured Myxococcales bacterium | reverse complement strand
CGGAGCCGGAAGCAAACCCATCATCTACCAGCACTTTTTGCATCTTGGCGAAGAAATCTCAATCGTTCCGGCGTTTGTGATCAATTTTGCACACTGCAATCTGAACTGTCCTGATTGCCCGGAGCGCAGGAGATGGCAGGATCCCGGTCTGAATACCGGCAATCCTGTTCATTATGCGCATGCGCTGGCGCATTATCTGGACACGCACGAAATGCCCGAATCGATTGAGTGGATCGGTGGAGAGCCATCGCTGGAAATCCGATATGTGATCGAAACAAGCTGGGAGCTCAAAGACATTCTGCCCGACTGCCCCCCGATTTATCTGAATACGAACGGATATTTCAATCCGGCATTGTTCGATTGTATGAAAGGAGCCATCGACGGGTTTGTTTTCGATCTGAAAGCCTGTGCAGACTGTGCACCGAATTTGTGCGGTGCCCGCGATTACTGGCCTTTTGTCACAGGCAACATTTTCAAAGCCATCGACGACTTTGGCGCACAGATGGTGATTATCAGGCATCTGGTCGTTCCGGGGCACGTGAGATGCTGCACGATACCGGTCATCGACTGGTGTCGCAAATATGCGCCGCAGGCGACTTTCAATCTGATGACGACCTACCGGTCTTTTGGAGAAAACAAAAGCGAGTGTAAAAGCCTGCCACCGGAAGAAGCAGCGATCGCACGCGAATATGCAATAGACGCTGGCTTTGAATCGCTGCTGGTCAATGGCGATTACATATAATATGGCAGCGCGTATTGGCGAAAGCCAATAGCGATGCCGGGTTCGGCGTATCGCTCGCAGAGCGATAGCCGAACAACTATAAGGATCGAAGCACGATGAAACGACATCACATCATACAGAATCTTATAGCGATTTGCGTGGCGACGGGTTGTACGCTGGAAGAGCCATGCCAGAATGATGAAATCTATTCAGCCGGTTCGTGCATCAAATGCCGGGATTATGGCGATCATCACATCGGCGCCGATGGATACTGTGTAAAGGATACAATAGAAGCATGCGGCGAAGGGCTGACGAATTGCCGTGAAATCGAGGGGGCAAGTGATGTTGGATGTATCCATGGCAAATGCCAGATACTGCGATGCGACGATTCACGCGGCTATGAGTTTGATAACAACCGCTGCATCCAGGGGGAGGCCTTCAGCTGCGGCACAGACAGGATCAATTGCGTCAGTGACTGGCTGCCCAAAGTCTATGCAGATCAAAGCTGGACAGCAGGCAGCACACCGCTTTGCGCAGAAGGTCAATGTATGATTGGTACATGTGCGCCGGGCTATGAACATATCAGATGTGCTGATTACATCGACAGGTACGCCGCTGACTACCAAAAGGAATATGGCGATTCTTTCAGCATTCCTCTGTGTGAATCGGAATCAAACCAGGATACAACAATCTGCTTGAAATACATCTGTCCGTTATCCGGCAGTTCCCTGCAAAAAGCAGCTCCCGGTGCATGTGGATGCGAACTCGCCGAAGATACCGACGATGACGATTATGACGGAATCATCAATTGTCTGGATGCATGTCCAAACAATCCATCCAAATCCGATAAGAATTTATGGTGGGATAAGGAAGCCGGCACAGGCATTCGCTGTGATATATGGGATACCGATCACGACGGTGTCGATGACGATGAAGACATCTGCCCGACCCGGGAGTCGATACAATCAGTCAGTGATTTTAGTATAGAAGAATTGGCGAAATATGATCTCATTACCGATGGTGCGCCGGATAAAGAAAAAATCGCAAAGATTTCCAACATCAAGCATTTAGAGCTCTGCGGCATTTTAGTAGAGAACGAATTTGACACAGTCTATGGCTATCACATCTACAATGCAAAAGATCTCACAAGTCAGAATCTCAGCGGTCTCTATAGTTCCACACTCTATAGTGGTGTATTCTGTACAACCGGGAATGAGTCGTGCAATCAGAACATACTCACCAAATGTGTAAATAGTGTGAACATCAGGTATTCCTGCTCTGAATGTATAATAGATCCCCCATCCGCTGCGACTTGTGTAGAACAGACATATATCCCAATCGAGCCCAGATTTCGCGTTTTTTTGGAGAATGATATCAATCTGGATGACCACAACATCAAAACGATTATTTCAACGAACAAACATACAAACGATGGTTCCTCAGCAAGCGAAAAATTTGAGTGCTATGGTTTGTGGGAAGCAATACCCAGGGCAGTGGCAATAGAATTTGATGGCAAAGGACACACCATATACTACCGCAGGTATTCCGATGATACCACCACGCAGCGTTGTAACCTGATGGATGCATTATTTGCTGAAATCTCATATTCAACATTTAAGAATTTCACAATAGACTTCGACATGAATGGATACGGCCATGCGTTGCTGACAAATCATGCCTATTCTTCTCAGTTCAGCGATATTACGGTACGGCAGGCCACACTTGAAACATCCATTGCAGACTCAGGAATCGGGACTCTGGTTGGGAATGCAATCAATCTCGTTCAGCCATCTGATGCATACAACAGATTCAGCAATATCAACATCTCGCATCTGACGTTATCAGCTCCCAATGCGCAGCGCGTCGGTGGTTTGGTCGGTAATGCAGAAGATAAAATAGTTTATGATGGTGTTCATCTCAGCGATATGACAATACAGGGTACAACATATACAGGCGGTTTGGCTGGTTATTCACGATGGATAAGCGGCCAGAATATTGAACTAAAAGATATCCTCATCAATGGAGAATCGTATACAGGCGGTTTTATTGGTTACACATTGGGTGTCGAAGGCATTGATCTCCTTGATACCAATCTTGATAATATAACTGTTCATGGCAAAGACAATACAGGTGGTTTGGTTGGTTATGCGTATAAGATTGCTCTATCTGGCGATTATACTCAAACCAACAGCATGATTAACGGCAATAATAATACCGGCGGCATAGTCGGCAGAGTGTCCGGAACCATAGATTTTGCCACCGATTCATTCAAGATTGAGCATGGTACCATCACCGGTAATGATTATGTTGGCGGGGTGTTTGGACAAGGAAGAATACTGAAGTTCAATGAATTATCTGTAAATCTTGGACGGATTTCCGGAAACAATTCCATCGGTGGTTTTGCTGGTGAAATCGGAAGCTGGTGTCCACCACAATCAAATTCGCCAATTGTCAATCGCATCGCCGAGGTTTCTGGCAATGACCATGTCGGCGGGTTTGCCGGTTCTCTTTCCATTGGGTGCGCTCCCCAAAACAAGCCCACGACTGGACCTATAAGGATCTACAACATCATCGGCAAGGTCACCGGAACCGGGAAATCGATTGGCGGAATGGCGGGAGAAATCAAAAGCAATCCTTATGTATTTCTTAGTTATATCTACAACAAGGCAAAAGAAGTATCGGGGGACAACGCCGTCGGAGGCATGTTTGGCACCATGAGCGGCGTGGAGAACGAATTGTATCAGATGTATAATTATGTCGGTTCTGTCACAGCCAATTCAGGAGCCGGGGGATTTATCGGCGAAATCTATTCAGAACAATCCTATATAAACACGATACACAATATTATGAACGATGTTCAGCATGTTCAGACGACGTATGCAGTTGAGAATGATTTGCCCAAATACACGGGAGGTTTTATAGGCGCAGTAAGGAGTGCGGTACTGAATCTCAGCCTAATCGAGAATAAGAACGCATTGATCGAGGGCACAGACAGGGTCGGCGGCCTTCTGGGATATTATGAAAATTCGCAGGAAAGCAGCGGACAATGCGATGCAAAACTAAAACTCGACTATGTACATTCCCAGGCCGATGTGATTCACGGAATTCAGCATTTAGGCAGCCTCATTGGCCATTTCAGCGTCGCCACAAGACCATGCGGCAACGTCAATTTTGAAATATCTGATGTGACCAGTTATGCCGTGCTTCCCCAATGCGACGCAGAAAACAACGATTCCGGGCTTGGAGCTCAAACCAGCCTTACCGACACCTTCAGCCGCGCATTTTTCGCGACGTTTTCAGAAAAGAACAAAGACCATCACTATGGCTGCGATTCTGTCATCGGCAAAGGAAATCTTGATGCAGCCAACACATCTTCTGTCTTCTGGTACAGTCCGGAAGATCCGGCGACGCACGGTTTTGCGCCCTTTGGGCCTAATACCTGT
>CAMKRB010000345.1 GCA_946415045.1 uncultured Myxococcales bacterium | reverse complement strand
GAAAGAAATGCACGAACTACAAGAAGTTTGCGACCGACAGCTTTGCGTCGTTGTATCAGTTTGCGCAGCTGACCAAAGGCCGGCTTTCGGAGGTGCGGATGCCTGTTTGCATCATTCAGTCGAAGAAAGATCAGGTCGTGAAACCGTCGGCCGGACAACATATTTTTGATGGTGTTGGCGGATATGCCGAAATCCACTGGCTGGAGCGATCGGGCCATGAGCTGGGGCAGGATATGGAGTGCGCGACTGTTTTTGAGATCACAACGCGTTTTGTGAGACAGTTTGTGTGAGATGGGATATGATGCCGAGGGGGGTAGTGAATAGTGAATAGTGAATATTTAGCCCGGGGTGAGCGCAGCGTAACCCCGGGAATAGTGAATAGTGAATAGTTAGATCAGGCGCGCTGCGAAGCGGCGCAAACCACCAGAGCCCCGCAGGGGCGACACAATTTAGCCCGGGGTGAGCGCAGCGTAACCCCGGGAATAGTGAATCGTGAATAGTGAATATTTAGCCCGGGGTAAGCGCAGCGTAACTCCGGGAAATGAGGATAAATCGGGAATCATGGTGAATCCACTGACTCAATGGAATATTCAGGCGGTATTGCTGGATATCGATGATACGCTGTATCTCGAGCGGGATTATGTGCGATCGGGATTTGCTGCGGTGGGTCGTGCAATTGGCAACCGTGAATTCGGGGATGTGTGTTTTGGGTATTTTTTGGAGGGTGTTCGGGGAAATACATTTGATTTGGCGCGCGAAAAGCTGGGGCTTTCGAATGCGGTGAGTGAGCTTGTGGATTTGTATCGCAAACACTGGCCGGATATCGCGATGTGCGAGGATGCGCGATCATTTGTCGAAACGTGCAGTCTTCGGATGGGGGTGATTAGCGATGGTCCGCTGGTATCACAGCGTGCGAAGATGCAGGCACTTGGGATTTTGCCGTGGATTGATTTGCCGTTGTTTACGGCCGAGATACGGGCACCCAAGCCATCTGAGGTGCCTTTCAGACTGGCGGCGATGGCGCTTGATACGCCGTTTGAGCAATGCGTGTATATCGCTGATAATCCGCATAAAGACTTTGCGGGAGCGCACAGATTGGGGATGCATACGATTCGGGTTCGCCGTCCGGATTCATTGCATTTCGAGCAGGAATCGGGGGACGATGTTGATTTGGAAATTGAGGATTTTTCGGGTCTGACAAATGCGTAGCGTCTATCGATACATCGTTGCGGCATGCCTGGTTATGCCGGGGATGGCGTGGGGACAGGATCCGCAGCAGCCCGTGCTTCGCGAAATCGTGCAGCAGTCGGAAAAAGGTGATGTGCAGGTGAATGTGACGTCATCGCCGCAGAATCCGGATGCACCGGGGGCGCGCCCGAACATGCCGAGACGCCGGCGAACGCTTGAGAACCGCGAATTCGATGATTGCGAGAAGATCATTTTGCTGTTGAATGCGCATTGTGAT
Source organism: uncultured Myxococcales bacterium (assembly GCA_946415045.1). Classification (GTDB taxonomy): domain Bacteria; phylum Myxococcota_A; class Bradymonadia; order UBA4248; family UBA4248; genus UBA4248. Next base: position 2,725 of record CAMKRB010000345.1, on the reverse strand, counting down.
TTTCCGTCACGCGATGATTTGCTTTCGACGAGTGCCGATGCTGAAAAGCATTTGCAGAGCATCGTGGATGACGACAATGTGCTGTTGTCGGTGCGCATGCGAGCGGTCCAGGCGCTGTCTTATTTTGCGACGCCGATGAATCGCGAAACGCTTGAGAGGATACTCGCGCATCCCGAGCAGGCGGAGCACCGCCTGATGGTGATTCAGGCCATTCGTGCGTATGCGATAATCGCTCCGGAACAGGCTCCGGCCGCTATCGAGCCGTTTCTGTCGCATCCAACGGATTTTTATCGGTTTATGGCGATTTCGAGTTTGAAAAATTGCCCGGGGCAGGCGGCGATTGATGTGTTGAAGCGCCGATATGAGGTGGAGACGAACCGCTATTTTCAGATGCGGCTAAAAGATGCGATAGAGAATCATTGCAAAGGGGATGCGTGCAGATAGTTGCTGCGGCGTATGCGCAAGGCGCATAGCCAGCAGCCGCAGTGCGTATGGGCCGCAGGCCCATAGCACGCGCCAATAAAAAAGCGTGAATCAAAAAAAAGCCCGAATCCGTGAAGGAATCGGGCTTTTTGAGATTTTATGCCCATTTGCGGGCAATGGTTGAATTAGTTGGTGGCGACGCGGATGTTATCGATGATGATACGACCGCGGTTTGTTGTTTCGGCTTTGTGTTTGATTTCGATTTCTGAAGCGGTTGAGATGTTGAAGTCGAATTCGGCCTTGGTTGCGGTTGTTGCAGCTTTGGTGAAGTCGAGTTCTTTGGTGATGCCGCCGACTGTGATGAGGATGGTGCCGGAGTCGTAAGCAGCGCCCCATGATCTCCAGTCGAAGTCGATTCTGCCGACGCCGCCGGTGAAGTTCTTAATCTTGATGTAGTTGCCGTCGCCGGATTTCGAACCGAGGATAACGCCCTTGTCTTTGATGGCATAGCTGACGCCGCTATTTTCGAGGTTTGTGCGGGCTTTGAATTCGGTTGCAAAGTCGTCGTGCGTGAGCGTGACTGCGGCATCGACGTAACTGGTGGACGATTTGGTGATACCTTCGAAATCTTCGATGTAATCCCAGTCAGCTTTGACGATATTGACGGGGATGGTGATGGATTCACTGCCGATGGCGGCGGTGATGGTGGCGGATGTGCCGTTTACTGCACCAGCGCTTGCGGTAATGGTGAATTCTGCGCTTGTGGCACCAACAGCCAGGTCAACGGATGCCGGGACGGTGACGTCGGCATTGCTGGAGCTGAGCGTGATGCTGGTGGCTGTTTTCACCGGTTTGTTCAATGTCACGGCGATCGATCTGCTCTTGCCAGGTGAGAGTGCGACGGATTCGGGGCTGTAGGAAGCGATGGCCAGAGGCAGGGTGGGATCGATACCGGCGATGGCGGCAGAAACGGATTTTCCGTCGAATGAGGCTGTAACCTTGGTTTCGGCTGCATTGCCGACGGTGATGCTGAATGATGCGGATGAAGCGTCTTTGGGGACCTTGACCGTCGCCGGGCACTGAGCAGTGTTGGGGGTGCAGCTGATGTTGACGGTTGTTTCTTCTTCGGCAGCCATCGTCATGTTGAGCGTGACGTCGACCTGATCACCATATTCGGCCATTTTGGGGGCAACGAGTTCGAGCACGCCGAATCCGGCGATCAAATCCCGTGAATCGCGAGGTGCGATGCGGGAATAGCCATTGTCGTAAACCAGAATACCGGTGACATCGTATGTGACGTTGGTGCTGACAGCGGCCGTGAGGTCGGGCGTACCCATCACGAAGTCGTCGATATAAGCTGTATCGCCGTTTGCGTCGGTGCAGACGAAAGCGTTGTTCTTAATCGTCTGATCGTAGGTATTGACGGTGAGCTGCGGGACGTGAATCAGCATCGAGTCGTACTGGTTGTGGCCCTTTGTATTGTTTGTGTTCTGGGTGGTACCTGCAGCCGTGAGCTCGACCGGTGTGATGGTGTGTCCGCTGCTCTTCTTTTGGATGGAGTTAACGGGTGAGATTTCGAGCAGGCCGTTATAGGCCATGGTGTTTCCTTTGACTTCGATGAGGTCTCCGGCGGCCAGATTACTCGCGTCTGCAGTGTAGATATAGATACCTGCAGAATTGTCTTCGGCCTGGATGAAGACGCCGTTAATGATACCGGAACCATCATATTTTCTGGCGATGGCGGTGACGACACCTTCGATTTTGACCGGTCCATAGACGATGGTTTCAGCGTTGAATTTATCGCGCAGTTCCTTGAGCGGCGTAACGGTGAGCGAGCAGCCTTTGCCGTCTTCATTGTTGCCGTCATTGGGGCAGGGATCGCAAGCATCGCCGAAGTTATCCAAATCGGAATCGAGCTGATCGGGATTGTAAACTTCGAGGCAGTTATCGAGTCGATCGATGACGCCGTCCTCATCGCGATCGGAGAGTTCAGGATTGAATGTGGCGCATTTGCTGTCGTTTGTTGGGCAAAGCGGATAGGGATCGCAGGCATCGCCGAGGTGATCGTTATCGGCATCGGCCTGTTTGCCGTCGGTATTTTGCGGACGGACGGGGTTAAAGATGGTTGGGCAGTTATCGACGCTGTCCTTGATGCCGTCGCCGTCCGCATCGTCAGCTGCGGTATAATCGCCGGTATACATCGTTGAATTGGTTGTATCGGCAGCTCTTGTACGGCTGGGGACGCAGGTCGGCTCATTGGCTGGCGTATCGCAGAAGAAGAGCGGATATTGTGCAGCCTGGT
>CAMKRB010000344.1 GCA_946415045.1 uncultured Myxococcales bacterium | reverse complement strand
ACCGGCGATCAGGTTTGCCTCGATAATTGCCAGATTTCGGGATGCGGCGATGGCATCGTCGACGAAACCAGCGGCGAGGAATGCGACGATTTCAATGCCGTCGATGACGATAATTGCACTAATGCTTGCAAACGCCCGGTTTGCGGCGATAAAGTCATCCAGAGCTGGTTGGGTGAGGTTTGTGATGATGGCGTCAACGATGGCAGCTACAATGGCTGCGGCTTTGGATGCTCCTATCTCCCGCCTCGCTGTGGCGATGGTATCGTCGACAAATCGGACGGCGAATTATGCGATGACGGCACAAATGACGGCACTTACGGTACCTGTAATCCCGATTGTACACTGCCGGCACACTGCGGCGACAAAATCATTCAGGAAGAATTCGAGTCGTGCGACGACGGCGAAGAAAACGGTCAGCCTGGTAAATGTGGCGCCGATTGCAGAAAGAGTGTGAATTAGTTTGTTTTTTTTGTGTGGCGTGGCTATTTGGGGGCGACCTCGCCCCCTGCATACGCCACGCGGCTTGCTATTGCGCTGTGCGCAATACGCGCGCCTGACTTTTTTTACGACAAATACAACTCAATGAAGGTGATGCATTATGAAACGTTTATCTATCCTGTTTGCTCTTTGTTTTCTAGCCGTTTCCTGCGAAGACAAATGTGTCTGCGAACTCCATAACTACTGCCAGCCGCCCGCAGGTGATGCGCTTTGCGGCAATGGGCAGCTTGACGATGGCGAAGTTTGTGACGGCAATTTGCTCAATGGCCGCGATTGTACTGCACTCGGTGAGGGCTATACTGGCACCCTCAAATGCCTTGCGGATTGCTCGGGTTACGACGAAACCGCCTGTGTCGCACCTCAGATGAACAAATGCGGCAATGGTCAGCTGGATGCCGGTGAAGTCTGTGACGGCAATTTGCTCAATGGATTCGATTGCACTGCACTCGGCGAGGGCTATACCGGCACCCTCAAATGCCTCTCCAATTGCTCGGGTTACGATGATACGGAATGTATTGCGCCCCAAATCAACAAATGCGGCAATGGCCAGATCGATGACGGCGAAGTCTGTGATGGAGATTCGCTCAATGGCCGCGATTGCTCTGCACTCGGCGAGGGTTATACCGGCACACTCAAATGTCTCGACAATTGCTCGGGTTACGACGAAACCGGCTGTGTAGCGCCCCAGGTTCCGCATTGCGGCAATGGCCAGCTCGATCCCGATGAAGTCTGCGACGGTGATTTGCTCAATGGCCGCGACTGTACGGCGCTTGGTGAGGGTTATACCGGCACACTCGCATGTCTCGGTGATTGTTCGGGTTACGACGAAACCGGCTGTATTGCGCCGATTCCAGTTACCTGCGGCAATGGCCAGATCGATGACGGCGAAGTCTGTGACGGCGAATTGATGGGCGGTCGGAACTGCGCTTCTCTCGGCACAGGATATACCGGCATGCTTAAATGCCTCAATGATTGCTCGGGTTACGATGAATCCGGCTGTAACGAACCGCAATTCCTTGAAACCTGCGGTAATGGACTGCTTGACGAAGGTGAGGTGTGCGATGGTGAACTTGTACTCAACGATATGAAATACGATTGCCATTCCATATTTGGACCGGGATCTACCGGTAAAATCAAGTGCGCACCGGGTTGCCTCTCTTTCGACAAATCGGAATGTACACCGCCTGTCACTTGCGGTGATGGAAGTGTGCAAATCAACGAACAGTGTGATCCAAACTATCCCAATACTTCGGTATCGCGCTGTTCCGCTTATTATGGCGAGGATTTTGGCGGATCCCGTGTTTGTGACAAAATGTGCCGATGGGATGTATCGCCCTGCATTATTCCCGAACACTGCGGCAATGGCCAGTTGGATGAAGATCTGGGCGAGGCCTGCGATCCATCGGCACCGCAGTCCTATAAGCTGACTTGCGAAGATTTGCGCGGGCCGGGATCAGCTGGTTTCGTGTATTGCAACAGCCTTTGCAAGTACAGCACTTCCGGTTGCTCAATACCGCCTGCATGCGGTAATGGCCAGGCTGATAACGGCACCAATGACAGGCCGAATTATCACGAGGCCTGCGATCCCGGCGATTTAAAAGGCAAATCCTGCCGTTCGCTTGGTTCAGGCTATTCCGGAACACTCAATTGTCTTGTGAACTGCTCCGGCTTTGACTTTTCCGGATGCCTTGACCCGTAGAATTGACGGGATTTATCTATCACTGGCAGATTGCTCAGGAGATTCTGATGGACGAAACTTGGATTAGACTGACGATTTCATACCCGGAACCCGACGACGAAAACGTCGATCTTTACTTCTTCGAACAGGATTTGTACGCTTTGCTCTACAGCTTTGGAGCGGCTACAATTAACGAACAGGACGCTTCGACGCTGGACGGCAAATCCCTGCCTGCCGGAACCAAGCGGTTGCTGTGCTATTTCGAGAATTCACAGGCGGTTCAGGCAGCCGAAGTCAAGGCTCAGGTCGAGCAAAAAGCCCGAAATGCCAACGTAAAACTCGATGCATCGCTCGAATCGTTTGACGATCAGAGCTGGAAAGACGGCTGGAAGGCTTTCTTTAAACCCGCCCAGGTTTCACCGCATATTGCGGTGCGTGCCCCATGGGTTGAACTCGATGTCCCCGCAGGCGTCGAAACCATCGTCATCGAACCAGGTATGGCATTCGGTACCGGATTGCACGAAACGACTCAGCTTTGCATCAAAGCTATCGATAAATTCGTATCCGATGGCCATATTCAGTCGATGCTTGATGTGGGCTGCGGATCCGGCGTACTCTCCATCGCTGCTTCCAAATGCGGCGTTCCCGTGGTTCGCGGCGTCGATAACGATCCCGTTTGCATCGATGTGAGCCGCGAAAATGGCGAGTTTAACCATGTCAATGCAGTTTTCGACGATACCGATATCTGGGATATCACCGAAAAATATGATCTGGTCGTCGCAAACATCATTTCGTCGGTTTTGATGGCACTTCGCGAAGACCTCAAAAATGCCGTCAAACCTGGCGGGCATCTCGTCTTGTCGGGGATTCTGATCGAAGAAAAACAGGATGTCGAAGACGCTTTCCTCAGTGATTCTCCCATTCGTATCATCTCTGAAACCACCATGGGTGAATGGTGCTCGCTGGTTTTTGAAAAATAGATATAAGGATTGGGAACTGGGCTGCCGCACATGATTGCGGATTCCAAAGGGCTTTGCCCTTTGGCAGGGTCCGGGGCAAAGCCCCGGCTGAACAGTTACATGACTGGACAGATCGCATGACTGGATATCGCATTCTCATACTGTTGCTGGCTGTGGTTCTGTCGGGGTGCGCTCCGAAAGAGACCGTCGAAAGTGAGCCACTGCCGGTGATTGCGGCTGTCGAAGTGCCGATCGTGCCCTTTCTAACGCCAACTGCATGGGAAACTTCCAATCGCGACTGGGCGATCATCGACGATGCGCTGCGCTTTAATGTCGCGCTTCCGGATGCACTCGAAACTCGCTTGCTTAAAGAAGATCGCGTGATTTGGAAAGAAGTGCTCACGCAGTATGAACAAAGCCAGCTATCGCGCAGAGATGCTTCGGTGTTGTCGAAAGCGCGCATTGAAGATCCGGTCGCCTGCTTTCCGCCGAGTTCTGCTTTTAGTTTGCAGCAGCACTCGCAATTGCAGCTCACGCTGCAGTTGCGCAGAAATATCCTGTGGCGTCTGGGACGGCTCGAAATGGCAACCAGAGGCGTATTCAATGCTGTGCGCAATTTCTTGCCTCTGTTTTCGGGCGGCAGAATCAAACAGGCAGATGCCGCAGTCGTGCAGCCAATTAAGCAGATGGCATTGCAGGTCGAGTCTTTCAGACGCGATCAGCCCATTCCAAAAGGTGAATGGATGCCCGGAGATCTGCAGTTTCGAATGGCCAGAACTGCACATCCTGCACCGATCTTTTTGCAGGCCCAAACGCTGCTATCCGAATGGAATCAGCAGCTCGCTTCCAGTGAACGATGGCAGTATCTGGCTGAATCTGCGCGCCCTCTCATCGATGCTTTGGCGCTGTGGCAGGAAGAATTGAGAGCTCTCGTGCGGGCTTACGATGGCATCGCTATCAATATCCGCAGACTGGAACGCGATTTCGCTCCGCCCAATGCCCTCGTCGCTTACCCCTGCATCAACCGCAATTTTAAAACATTGCGCATCGTTTCAGAGTTATACAGCCATATTCTGCCCATGCAGTGGGCGCTCACACAGGCACGCAATCTGGCAACTGTCGTTTATGCCCGG
>CAMKRB010000343.1 GCA_946415045.1 uncultured Myxococcales bacterium | reverse complement strand
GATTCGATGGAACCGGGCTGGAAATCGATGATGGGCGAGAAAAATCGCGTTTCTTTAAGTGCCGCAGCGTTTTGGGAATTCTTTAAATCCCAGTAGTTCATCTTTGGCGCAGCCTGAACGATGGGGCAGAGTACCGAACGGTCCTCGTCGAGCATCGCCGGTGTGCTCAGAAGCATTGGCTGGAACAGAATATCGGGCTTGCGGTCGATAAGCGTCGATGTGATGCCGTGGAACAGCTGCATCGGTGCGCAGAACGGGATATTGGCTTCCTCGATGCCGCGTTTGAGAATGGATTGATCGGCGCGTCGGAAGATATCCAGCCGATAGCCAAGTTCGCTCAGAATCGTTGCGAAGAAAGGCAGCAGACCTTTAATCGTAAATTCTTCGCTCATCGCGATGAGCTTGCCGTTTTCGTTTTTGGGCAAATCGGCGATGAGTTTGTCGATATAACTGTCGCGTGCGCGGAAGGGATCCGGTGCCAGATCGGGCAGTTTGATACGGCCCGTGCCTTTGTCATAAAGCGAGCATCCGCCGCCCCAGGTAAAGTTGGATTCCTTGCCTTCGAGTCTTGTGCGGATGCGTTCGATTCTGCATTTGTTTCCAGCTCCGCCGCATCCTTTGTTCGAACCGCAGATGAAGTTATCTTTTTTAATGATTTCAGCGCCCAAAAAGCGTGACATATCCATCGGCTGCATCTCGTCTGCACGTCTATAGATGTGGACGGCGTCGTATTTATAGCGCTTTGCGAGCAATGCAATGCCCTGCGCACCGATGGTGCCGGGATTGGGCGGGACGATGACTTCGCTTCCAGTGCGGCGCGCAACGGCTGCAGCCAGCGCATCGCTCGAGAATGGCATACCCTGACAGAATATCACTTTGCCGACGGTTCGATTGCCTTTGACGCGGTTGAGATAGTTCTGGATGATCGAATCATAGATACCCGCAATGATTTCTTCCTGATTCTCACCAGTTGCAACGGCCTCGTCGATGATTTCGGCCATAAAGACCGAGCAGTGCTGGCCCAGGGAACACGCGGATTTCGCGTTCATTGCGATGCGGCCCAGATCCTTTACATCTTTCACACCGCTGAATCGCTTGCCCTGTTCTTCAATAAACGAGCCCGTTCCTGCCGAACATGCTTCATTCATGGCGGCATCAATCACGCGTCCGCCGTCGATTCTGATGTATTTGGCATCCTGACCGCCGATTTCAAAAATCGTATCGACCGACGGATCGTAAGAAACTGCGCCTTCTGCGTGCGCTGCGATTTCGTTCAGAATATAGATTTGCTGTGATCCAAAGCAGACGCTGAGCAGCGAACCGACGATTTCACGGCCGGAACCTGTCGTTCCAACGGCCACGACATCGTGCTTAGCCCAATCCGAAGCCAGGAACTGGCGCGTCAGATCCTGTGCTGCACCAATCGGATTGCCCTTTGTATTCTCGTATGCGTCCCAGACCATGGTGCCGTCATCGGCATCAATCGCGACGACTTTCGAGCCGGTCGATCCCATATCATAACCCAGAATGAGCTTTGCATTGGGACGTTCCGAAGCTGCCGGACGCTTGAGCGGCGGCAGACGGCGCACATGCTGAAGCGATTCTGCAATATTGTGGATATGCTCGATGTGTTTTTCGGTTTTGAGCGAGAAAATGTCGTCCAGAGTGGTCGGAACGCCGTTATGTGAAGCGGCCAGACGTGCACAGCCGATGGCGTCGATAAACAAATCGAGATCGCCGTCCACTTTCAGCACTTCGAAATCATTTTTCTGGCAGAAATTCTCGAAATGCCGGCGGATACGCTTGCTCTGCATCACGCCGCCGGCCAGCAGCATGCGGTGCGGGCAAAGCGCCGGCTTGATCAATACCTGGACGTTTTCGCAGACTGCATCATAAAGTCCGGCAATAATGCGCTCATGCGTGATGCCAGAATTGGCCAGGTGCGTCATGTCGGTCTTTAAAATGACAGGGCAGCGTCCCGACAGCGGTGCCGGATCTTCAACATCTTCGCACAGCTTGCTGGCTTCTTCGACCGTGAGCCCGAATCGCTCGACCAGCTGCATCAAAAAGTTGCCCGTTCCCTGTGAACATCTCGTATTTTCGCGGTAAACCTCGTGCGTTGCGTCGCGCATTTCGAGCACTGAAAAACCGTGCGAACCAATCGCCACAATCGTCGCCGGCCTGTCGTCAACCAGAAATCTAAAACCCTCACTGCGCGCCTGTTTCTCGGGAATCTGCAGCATCTTGAACAGCCGTCCAAGCCGCCCGCAAACACCAATCGCATCAATCGTCCCAAAATCCATCTTCGACAGCTCTGATCGCAGCGCGCTCGACGGATCCTTGTGATGCGCTATCCGAATCTTTTTGGCGATTGTCTGTTTCCCTTCTGTTTCCTGCAGTTCGACGATCTTCAGTGTCTCTGCACCCACATCAATGCCGACATAACGTTTCATCCGCTTGTCCTTTATTCCTGACGTTCTATGGCTTACAAATGCCCGATTCATCATTGAAAATGAACCGCGTTTTTGACGCAGTTCCTCGTAAAAACTCCATTAACTCCGGGTGGTTTATACCCGAACCCGTCCTTTTGCTGCGCCTCCTCGCCGCAAAAAGATTCGCGCCTATATGCAAGAAATATGCCGCATATATAACAACTGTATGTGTTTGAGGGGGATGCGTCCCCCTACGCGTCTATTGGCGCGGCGTATCGGTCGCAAGACCGATAGCCGTCGCGCGAGCGCGTATCGAGGTAAGTGACGTTTCGCAGAACGTCGCTTACCGAGATAGCGCCGCACCAATACGCCGCTACCCCCTCTGCGGGGCTGCGCCCCGCTCGCCCCACGCTCTATACACCCATTTTCAAAATGGATAAAGAATGCACCAGTCTCGTGCATTTGGATAAAGTCCGCGCGGCTGCGCCATTTTCCGCTTGATACCGTTCTGTTTTTTTTCTAAATAACCGCAACTTTCGGCGAAATGCCGAATTAGTGGTGCGAACCTCAGTTCATTCTTAATAAAGGGACAGACTTGATGTTACCAGTATTTGACGATAGTGCAGTTGCAAAAGATATCGAAGCTGTATGCCGCAAATGCGGCGGTGAGACATGGCATGTCATTGTTGCGGTTTCCAATGGTAAAATCGCTAAGGTTCAATGCAAATCGTGTGGCGAGTATCATGCTTATCGGCCGGTTGCAACGGCTCAGATGACGCTGAAACGCGATACCAAATCGTCTATTGCAGCAAGTACCAAATCCGGTTCACCCGTCAAGCCCAAAGAAAAAGCGCCCGCAGCTCCAAAAGAACTCACGCCGCTTGTTCCCGCCAACGATAATCCCATCAAAGGCTATAATATTCGCATCACCGGCATACAGCTTGGCGATCGCATCAATCACACCAAATATGGTCAGGGCGTGGTCGATGGTTTGCCCGAACCCGGCAAAATGTATGTGACTTTCAAAAACGATCGCGTTTTGCTCGTTTACGGAAAATAAGAGATTGCCGGCGCATCGGCGTCGGGTTATAAGGCATTCAGTGTTTCTTTAGGGTCTAACCTCCGGTTGAAGCCATTGGCAACAGCCGGAGGATTTTGTATATTTAGCGTTCTAAAGGGGTTTGGGGGAATCATCCATGCATGTCGTTTGATACTGCAGCCCCGCGATTTGTTCATCTCACAGTGTATTGCATACGGATTCTTTATATGAAAGGACAACTGTATTCTTCGTCTGTATTATGTAAATGTGTTTTATGTGCCGTTCTGTCGGCGGCTGTGTTTTGTGGATGCAGCGATGATTCGGACAAAAACGGCGACAATGTGCCTGCAAATACACCTGAATGCACATCGAATCAGCAGTGCGCAGATCGTTTGGATAACAAAATCGAATGCGATCAGGTCAGCCAGCTGTGCGTGATTCCATCTTCGAATAAGGCCAAATGCGGCAATGGGACGATCGATGGTGCCGATGCGTGTGACGGTGATGATTTGAACAACAAATCCTGTTCTGATTTTGGATTTATCGGCGGCACGCTGGCTTGCAGCAGCACTTGTGATTTCGATAAAAGCGGCTGTTTTGAGTGCACAAATGACGATTTGAGCAAATGTGACAGCGACGATAAATGCGTCAGCGGACACTGTGTCCCGGAAAATATCGAAGCTTTATGCAGTGATAATTCCGATAACGACAGCGATGGCAGGACGGATTGCAACGATTCCGATTGCCTTATCATCGATAGCTGCAAAAAACCTGAAAATACGCCCGAAGCATGCAGTGATGCGCTTGATAACGA
>CAMKRB010000342.1 GCA_946415045.1 uncultured Myxococcales bacterium | reverse complement strand
TTACCCCAAAAGTTCGGTCCGCATCTTTGGCGGTTTTACACGCGACGCTACAAATCTGAACCTGCTCGTGCGTTCTGAAGGGGATCGGACAACACAGACATATCATATCGATAGTGCCACACTTCCTTTCTATGCGCTGATGGAAGCCGGTGTCGGAAGCACGGGCAATTATCCGCTGTCGCTGACTTTATACCATTTTAACGTGAATATAAATGCGGATGCCACAACGCTTGATGCCGGCACAACGCTTGCCGGTCTCAATTGCGGCCAGGTGGGCTGCCGCGCACTCGATTTCAGCGATGTAACCATCGATGTCAAAGCTCCAAACGGCGTGAATCACAACACCGAATCTTTGCAGGCCGGCAGCAAGGGGAATGATGGCGTAAAGGGATTCATCGAAGAAACTACTTCGACGAGATCTCCTGTTTGCGGTCAGCCCCAATCATGTGGTTCGGTATCGGCTGGCGTCGGCGGTTGTGGCGGTTATGCCTATTCAAACGTCGGTGCCAAATATACAGACTATAATGGCGAACCATCGGGATTGAACGGGAATAACGGCGGTACCATCAGCCATGACGGAAAAACAGTTGCTGGCGGCCAGGGCGGTGCCGGGCTTGGCATTTCTATCAGCAACTCTGAATGCAGCAACAGTAATATCGATCCCAGCAAGGGTTCCGGCGAAAATGGAAAAGATGGTTCCAACGGCATCAATGGTAGCAATGATTTCATCTCGTACAGTTTTGTAAGACAGGGCAACGATTTGTATATCCAGTCGAATTATGACACTGCGACGGGCATTCATGGAAGCGATGGCGCGCCGGGCGGTGGCGGCGGCGGTGCTGCGGCCTATCAGATGTATTCCAAATCCGTGTTCGGTAAATCCACGTGGATGAGCGCCTCGTCCGGCGGAAACGGTGGTTGTGGTGGAAAAGGCGGAATCGCTGGCGGTTCCGGCGGATCCGCCATCGGTATCATCCTGCGTTCTGCCGCTTCCGGTATCAACGAGTTTGCGTTTGATAACCTGATCGTGAATGTTACCGGCGGAAACGGCGGCTTTGGCCAGAGTGGTTCGGCCGGTGGCGAGGGTGGTGCTGCTGGTGAAAGCCTCGCCAGACAGAGCAGCAATCAGTGCCAGAAAGCCACACCAGCCGGTGCTGGCGGTAAAGGCGGCGGCGGCGGCGCTGGTGCCGGCGGAAAAGCCGGACCGGCCTACGCATACCTCCTCAGCTGCGGACGAAGCGTCACCGCCCTCTGTGATCATGCCACACTTTCAACCCCATGCTTCAACGACTTCGAGCTGTCAACGCTCATTAATTGCGGATTCAGCTTCAGTCATGATTTCCTCAGTTACGTTGGATCCAGCTACGGAACTGCCACCCCAGGTCTGGACGCTGCCAACGCCACAACCTCAGCTCAGACAGGAAACGTCGCACCTGCCGAACTGGCTGGTCCCGGCGACGCGGCTGTCCTTAAGGCTTATATCGAATAGCCTTTTGCGCTTTCGATTTAAGTTGTGGCTCTTTAATGCCGCTCGCCTTGAGGCGACCTGCTGTCGCCTCTACGGCTCGCTGCCGCAGCTATTGGCTTCGCCAATACGCTGCGGCTTTTTTTTAGGCTCTGTTTAAAGACCGTGGATATGAAAATACAAGGCTCTGTTTAAAGACCGTGGATATGAAAATACAAAGTCGTTTGCTTTAAAGCCGTGGGTAGCGAGCGTTGAGCGACGAGTGATCAATAGCAAACTCGATGCTCTGCACTCAATGCTCTTTGCCGTAGAGCATCTGGATTGATTCATATCCATTGTGCTTAAATATAGCCAAATGCAAAGTCGTTTGCTTCACGGCTTTTAGCTTATCGCTTATGGCTTATAGTGCACCTTGGATAACTACAAGCTACAAGCTGTAAGCCTGTATTTCCCGACATCGGGTGCAAAAACGGTATCCACACTGGTTAAACACGGCCTTTTTTATGTGCGCTCTGCCTAACCAGTATGAAATGTGATTATTGCACAATCGGTACAGGAACCTGATGTCCTTCTGCATCCACTTCGGTTGTCCAGTCGTTGTATTGAATCGAATTGTTTGGTTTGGGAATGTGTGTTGAGAGCACACCGCCGTCGTATCCGGCGTTATAGCGCAGCATGCCGAGCACAGGTTTGTTGGCGCGCGTCACCGGAACGCCCTCAATGTTATAGGTATAGGATTCTGCCGAAGCATCGGCATAATTTGACTCGCCAGCGAGTTTGCTGAAATCCCTGTTCCAGTAAGATTCGTAGACGTACGTGCCTCCAATCGCGAGTGGTGTATAATCGCACGCCCCGTCACAGGTGACCTTGTCGGATGCGAAATTGTTGACGATGGCGCCGCCCGTGTTCGTAATGCCCTTGGCGCTCACGGTAACATTGGTGGGAATGTGATGTATCGTTTGTTTGTAATTCGTCTGTGACGAATTGTTGACGATGTAAATGGCGTTCTCAATATTGACAACGTTGCCTGCAAAACTGGCGATGCCGCCATATCGGACAGTCTTGTCGCCGTATGCTGTGCTTCCGCCCAGATGCAGATCGACTTTTGTCGCACAGTTTCTGATCATTTTGGCATTTACAATCTGACCGGCAATACCACCAATGTAATTATTGGATGCATACGCTTTGATTTCGGCATCGACACGGCTGCTGTTAATCGTGGTGTTGGTGTATGCTATTCCAACAATACCACCGATGTTTGTACCAAGATTGTTATATCCAACCGTTGCACCGGCATATTTGCTGAGGGATGATTCAATCGCACCGGAAAATCCGGCGTGGTCGATATCAATATAGCTCGCACCGGCAATACCGCCAATCAGAAAACCATAATATCTGGTCGTGTCCAGGGTCCATACATTGATGGGCTCGAACTTGATGACGCCTGCATTGCTCACATTCCGGATGGTATTGGTGAAGCTTTCGTCTGCATCCTTGATGGCACGACCGACGATGCCGCCAATATCTGCTGAGCTGTTCCAGGAGTTATCCTTGTCATGATGGCTTATCAGCGTGACGTAGTTGTTGGCCTGGATATTTTCAAACGAACCGCCGCAGCCGGAAACACCGCCAATTCGAATGGCATAGCTTCCTGTCACCTCGCTGCCTTCGGCTTTAAGCGCGACTCTTTGGTTGTCCAGATAGGCAGAAACGTTGCCCGTCATTCCGATATTCGAGAATTTTACACGAGATTGTGCATAACCGACCAGGCCGCCAATTGATTTTTCGAAACTATTGACGACTTTGTTGGAACCCGGTTTCGCCTCTTCGAGATAAACTTTGGAACTTCCGGTGAGATTATCGTAAGTCGCCGATTGTGAATAACCGGCCAAAGCGCCCACTCGCACTGAACTTTCGGGGTGTGCGCGATTGTCGCAGTTCAGGGTGATGGCGATATCGAGATTTTGAATCGCCGCATTTTCACTGGATTTTCCAGTGATATCGCTGAACAGTCCGCAGTAGTACACGCCCGAATTCCCGAGTGCGGATGTCTGGTTGAACACACCTGTGATGCGTTTGTTGTCGCCATCGAGGGTTCCCGAAAACCCTTTGATCGGTGCCTGTGTCGTCGAACCAAAATCGATATTCTGTTTCAGGACGAACCTGTCGCTGCTATTTTCAAGCTGGCCAAATTCGGCTGCAGAAGTGATATTGCGATAGCATGCACTATTGTTGATCAGCGTCATACCACATCCGCACGAATCCATTTTAAATTTGTAGGGATCGTCCGGGCATGCGTCGCTGGCTTCGTTGTAGTCCTTGTCACAGAAATCAAAGATCTTGCATTCGGGATCGTCGCAGTCCTTGAGGCCATCGCCGTCGTTATCTGTGCCATCTTTGCAGCTTGCGATAGTATTTTCGCCGGTTTTGCCGCCGCCCACATAAAATCGTGCGCAACTGGGATCGTCCTTATCGGCTTTGCCGTTAAAGTCGTTGTCTTTACCGTCGCTGCAGAGTTCGCGGGTATTTTCGACAATGCCGACGACCGGGGCGCATATCGCAAACTGCCAGCAATCGGGATCGAGGCAGTCGACCTGATCATCCTCGTCATTGTCTTTGCCATCCGAGCAGAGTTCTACGGTATTTTCCTTATAGATCTCGGAATGGCAGGCGAGGAATGCGGCACAATCGGGATCGAGGCAATCGGCTTTGCCGTCTTCGTCGTTATCGATGCCGTCCTGGCAGGCGGCGAGCGTATCTTCGCGTTTTAAATCGAGATTTTGGCAGAACGAATAGATCTTGCAGTTGGGATCGTCACAGTCGATGAGCGTATCGCCATC
>CAMKRB010000341.1 GCA_946415045.1 uncultured Myxococcales bacterium | reverse complement strand
GTATTATTGATGATTTCAGCATATTCATCCAGAGGAGTGCCGCAAACACAACACACAGACTCATCAATGTTCCAGTGTCCGGCACCACACGATGGACAAAGGCGAATGCGTTCGGTCGTAAGGCCATATTGCCCCGTGCTCGCAGCATCACTATCATTGACATTCAAAATAGCTTTGTTGACGGAATAAGCTCTGCCCTCGTGATAGATAAGACTAAGCGGACCAAACTCAGAAATGGCTAAAAAACGAGGTCGTTGAATATAATGCTGAACCTTGACATTTTTGTAGGCAGGAATATGCGCTAATAAAGGTAATCGCGGGAAATTGTACCCTGGAAGGAATCCTTCGGTTGCAAGATAACGATAGGTGTAAAAATCGCTGTTCTCACCAGATGGATTTGATTTGTTATTCTCTGCCTCAAGCAATGCAATCTGCTTTTTTGCTGTATTCTCAGCATATTCTGCTTGTTTACGTTCATCTTCTGATAGTTGTCGGTTGTCCTGGTTCTGACGCGCGATATCGCGTTGTTGATAAGCTGACAAAAGCAGCTTTCTCCAGCGATTGAACGATTTAACAAAACGCTGATAGGCACTCTTTTCGTTGTGAATATCTGTAAGTATATCAGCCAATGATTCTGCACCTTCATACCAAGGAGCATTCATCGCTGTAAGATAATTGCCATCTTCGAGATATCTTAAAACCGACAGAATGTGTTCTTTTGCTCGTTTTTGTACAAAAGGATTGGAAACGGCATCCAAAATGTCCTGTTTTAGCGGATATGGTTTGTTGGGTTCCATGAGTTTGAAGATAGCAGGATCGAGTTCGATTTGTGTACAGGCGAGCCAAATGGCACATAAGTGGCTTTCAATAAGATCCTGGTTTGCCAGTTCAATCATTGGTGGCTTAACCTGACCATGGACGATGGCGCATTGTTCACGGAAATAATATTGATCATGCGGGCTTTGGAATGAGCAATAAGTCATGACAAGAGCCGCCTGACCACTCCTCCCAGCTCGCCCGCTTCGCTGTGCATAGTTTGCGGGAGTCGGTGGTACATTCCGCATATAAACCGTATTGAGAGACGAAATATCGATGCCCAATTCCATCGTGGGTGAACAGAAAAGAACTGGTAAAAACGCGATTTTCTCTCCCTGAGATGACACAGTCTCTGCATTATTTTCAAGCAGATTAATATCTTCTGTCTGATATCTAAAACGCTGCTCTCGAATCTCTCGTGTTGTGCCGTCAACCTGCGCTGTATGTGTGCCCGCCTCAAGTTGAAACATCGTTTGAACATGATTTTCGAGCATCGA
Source organism: uncultured Myxococcales bacterium (assembly GCA_946415045.1). GTDB lineage: Bacteria > Myxococcota_A > Bradymonadia > UBA4248 > UBA4248 > UBA4248. The sequence goes on along the minus strand of CAMKRB010000341.1, from coordinate 3,005 downwards.
AATAATTGTCTGATACATATCATAGAAGAACGGATTACATTTATCCGGCTTTTTGGAAGCGCAGAAAAACTTCAAACGATTTACATTAAGTTGATAACCTTTAGTCCCAAAATCTTTGAGATAGCTACCAGAAAGCAAATCCTCATTAGCAAGCAGAGTGAGTAATTGATTCATTAAATCGCGGAATTCTGTCGTTTTCTTGTTTTTAATTCTTTGCAGTGCTGTCACCCACTCCATTCTTTGGGTCGTACTTGGTTTGCGTCTTGCAGGATTGTCAAATCTGAAGAATTTGCCAAATGCGTTATTCAAACTGAGTTTCAATACACTATCATTATCTTCTTTTTTTACTTTTGGAGCATTTGGGATGGGGACAATTGCCTGCTTTGAATAATAAATATATTCATCAGATTTATCTAATTTCCACGGCTCAATAAAATCTGTTGACCCTTTCTCCATTTCTCTCATGGATTGTTCATCAAAAACTGTATCATTGACAGCAATACCTCGTCTGCACCAATCGAGGATATCTGTCAGAAATAACTTCCGGACCCCAGCACTGACATCGTATAATTCTGGAATATCTAAAAACGTTTTATCATCTTTGCACAAATCATCCAGGCCTTCATATTCTATCTGAATGAGTTTGAGTTGTTCAAGATTTGGATGTATATATTTCCATCCTCTGCGTTGATCACACCAGATGCGATAGGAGAGAATGTCTTTAAGGATAGAGCGCGGCCTTCTTTGAGCGGCTTCTGATAGGCACGGATTCAGGTGCCATTCTTTAAGACTTGTATCAAATCCCAGGGACTTCATACACCACTCACCTAGTGCCGGCCCAGATATGCCTTCGGTTCCTGCTCTTTTTAATGCATATAAAAAAGCGGACCGCAAAAGCGTTGTATAAATAAAATCGTTGAAATGCGCTGTTTGTAATGCTGCATCCTGACGATTATCCACAAAACCAAGCAATTTCCTTGTGTTTATATCCCCGATGTCGTGCTCATGCAGATAATTAAGCGTACTTTCGACAATAATCGTCGTTGCCGTACTTCGACCATCCATCGATAAAGAGGCAAGTTTATTTCTTTCTCTGGTATGGGAATCTGGAATGTGTTTGCATCGCAGACAGAATTTAAACTTTTCATCTGGCATGAACCAGACTGCAACACCAGCGTGGTCCTTTGTATTAATGAAAGCAACACCATCAGGACTTACATAATACTTTCTTGCAGGATGGATCTTCTTGTCATCCAGCTTTAAACCTGATTTTAACTCCTTATAAAAAATTTCAGGATAATCTTCTATATGATTACCATCGAAATCGAATTCGTCATCATCCAATGGAATTGGGGTTAGATATCCAGTTTCAATGAGGGAGAATTCTTCTGGCAGCTCGGGTGTTTCATCAAGTTTTCTGGCAAGAAACATATCCTTGTCTGTATTGCGATTCTTTACGAGAATCACGGGATGATATTCATGCCCGCATTCGCGACAAAAATAGATAGGATAGAGACGAGCCTCATCTCCATTCTCATTTTTAACAAATACCTGTTCATCCGTCGTAACGATTCGTTTTCCCGGTTTGTCTATTGTTGCGAACGCATTACCAATACCAGAGAAAAACTGGTGAAGTTTGAATGCAAAAAATACTTCATCCTTACCTTGCGGAATGCGTTCGGATTCCGGTTTGCTTGCATCGGTTAAGAAATTTTTTAATGCAATAATACAGGATTCAGTGTCACATCCTGATTCAGTTTTCAGTTTTTCTGCAGCATTTTTTAAGGTTATCGGTTGCGCGCGTTCCCATCGAACATTATCAGGTCTGACAATTCCGAGTGTTGTTTCTATCCAGATAGCAAGCGGATCATCGACATAATCTGCATTGGAGAGGGATGACGTCGCTATTTGATTGCGCCAGAATTCGATTCGGGCGGCCAGTTCTTTTTGTAGTCCGGGTTGTGCAGCATACCGTTTGAGATTGGTTTTGCGATCGAGCGTTTCGCAGATGATATTTGTATAATTCATTTGAGCTTGTGAAAGCCCAAACAGTTTTGCAGAGGTTTCTGCAACCACTCTGTTTTTATCCTCAATTGTTCCCTCACTCGCCATGGTTGCGGACGTACCGATGCAGATGAGGTCGTCACATCTCATTCGCTCACGCAGACGTCTGATCAGCATAGCAATGTCTGCCCCTTGTCTGCCTCGATACGTATGAAGTTCATCCAGTACCAGGAAATTCAGTCCTTCACAATGTGCAATAATCTCCGGATCGTAGCTGTTATGCCGTGTAAGCATATATTCAAGCATGACATAGTTCGTAAGCAGAATATCAGGCGGATTATTCTTGATTTGATTGCGTTCATCAGCAGTTTCCTGCCCTGTATAACGCTTGAAAATAATACCTGAATTATCCCCGAGATACTGTTCAATCTCTTTGAGCTGGCTGTTTGCCAGAGCATTCATCGGATAGATGATAATTGCACGTGTACGTGGCTCCGCATCTTCTTTTTTGGCTTTAATGATAGCATTGACAATAGGCATAATGAAACACAGCGACTTTCCCGACCCCGTTCCAGTTGTGACGACAAAGCTTCTTTTCTTTTTCGCCATAGTAATCGCCTGTGACTGATGCTCATATAGTGTCAGCTGTTTTCCATTGCGCTTAAAGTAGGATGCCATTTCTGGTTCCAGTGTGCCGTCTGCAATGAGTTGCTCCATATTCTGCTTGGCACTTTTATATTTAGGATTGATCTGTATGAGTGGTTGTGGCCAGAATTTCTCGTCCTGCCACATCTGATCCACCTGACTTTCAATATCAGCCGCATGGATGGTTGTGAATGAACGCACAAACTGCGCATAATTCCGGGCGACTTTTTCTCGAAGGTCAAATACGTTAAGTGTGTTGTGCTGCATACCGATAATCCTTGTAAGTTCCTTTTTAATATTAAGGGGGCCAAGCCCCCTGCGGCGCTATTTGCTGCGCAAATACGCGCCTACCCCCG
>CAMKRB010000340.1 GCA_946415045.1 uncultured Myxococcales bacterium | reverse complement strand
CCCCCGCCAACGTCGTGTTGGCGGGAAAGTCATTCACTCATCACGACGGCCTGCGGCCGTAATACTTGATTTGCGCAGAGACACATTTCACGTATAAAGTCAAACTTAGGGCTGAACTGTTACTATTGTGGGCTTCGAATGGAGATCGTGGCTTGACATAAGCGTTGGAAGCCATTGGATCTGCAAGGGGGGTTCACGCACAATAAAAAGATGTGCCCATGCGGGGGATCTACGATCTCCATATGGCGCGGCGTATTTCGCGCAAGCGAAATAGACGCGCGGGGGTAGCGGCGTATTGAAGCCAGGGCGGGTCAGAGATCCGCCCTGGCAAAATAGCCGCGCAGGGTGCCTGCCCCCGCCATCAATCAGAACAAGCGGTATTCTCGCGCACGTGATTGATGAGACTGGCCTGATAGGCGGCTCCGAAACCATTGTCGATATTGACGACGCTGGTGCCGGCGGCGCATGAATTGAGCATCGAGAGCAATGCTGCGATCCCGCCGAGTGACGCACCGTAACCGATGCTGGTCGGGACGGCGATAACCGGGCACGCGACGAGACCGGAAATGACGCTGGCAAGTGCACCATCCATACCTGAAATGGCGATGATCACGCTGGCGGTCATGATCGTGTCGAGATGCGCGAAGAGGCGATGGAGACCAGCGACGCCGATATCATTGATGGCAATCACCTCGTTTCCGAGCATTCTGGCGGTGAGCTGTGCTTCTTCGGCAACCGGAATATCGCTGGTTCCCCCCGTGACGATGGCGATTTTGCCGATGCCATCCGGCGGCGGGCAGCTGCCGACGATACCGACGCGCGATGCCGCGTGGTAATTGAGCGCGATGTGATAATCGATGACCAGGCTTTGTGCAATCTCGGAATCCAGCCTTGTGATGAGCGTGCCGCGTTCACCATTGTTCTGCTGTGCCTCAATAATTGCAGCGATTTGAGAGGCTTTTTTTCCGCTGCCAAGGATGATCTCGGATGCACCGCAACGCACGCCGCGATGATGATCGATTTTAGCAAAGCCAAGATCTTCGAACGGTGCCTTGCGCATCGCCAACAGTGCATCGTCGATGCTTGTGTTACCCTGGCTCACGGATTCCAATAAACTGCGAATTTCGGATTCAGTCATTTGTTACTCCCAAACTTCAGAGAATTTGTTACTCCCAACCATCAAAGATATGTTCGTCATAGACATTGTTTTCGTCCGGTGCATGGGATGCATGCCAGACCTGAGCAAAGAAAGGATTTCCGCGTGCAATTTCGTCATAATTCCATGGCATCGGGAAACACTCGGGGCACCAGTGTCCACCCAGCAGCACGAGGGTTGGCGAGGCCTTGAATTCATGCCCAAACTGACAGGACCAGGTAAGCGGTGAACGCAAATCGCCTTTTGTCATCGAGTCAGAAAGACACTTTCCACCACGGAATTCAGCAGCTTTGCGCATATCGTTGATATCCAGCTCGGATTCGGGTTTGCTTTCGTCATAGCCGTGATCGAGATGCATCGGCGTATCGGATGGACGCGACAAGTCCTGATGTTTCCAGTCGGGAATGGCGGCCCAGGCTTCGCGGCTGCCGTAATAGGCCGTGATGCGCTGCATGTTGTTCGTTTTTATCCAGTCCTGAGTGCCGAATCCCTTTTTATAAGCCATCGGCTTCATGCCAAGTTTGATGAGTGCGCCCGGAGCGAGTTTGGCGAGGTGATAGAACCATGGAACGCATTTGCCCATCTGTTTGAAGTAATCTTTGACGGGAATATTGGCACGAAAATGCAGGTATTCTTCGAGCACATCTGAGTCTTCGTACCAATGACCGTGGAAATTCTTGAGCACAAACCAGTTGGCATTAAAGATTTTTTCTGGTGGAGGACACGAAATCGCGTCGAGCAGCAGGCATTCGAATTCATAGTTCGAGATGCGGTATTCCTTGCCGCTGCCGATGTTGTAGAAACGATTCCAGAATTTTTCGGGGAGATCGGTGGTGCAGAGATTTGCAAGCAGGCGGCCGCTGTCTTCAACAGTTGCCCACTCGAGGACGCCACGAATGGGCACATGAAACATGATGGGATCGTAATTCTTGAGGATATCCGGATACAGAATGCCCGACTGACGCAGACTGACCCAGTGTTTGAGACCGGATTCAGCGAATTTGCGTTCTGCAATGACTTTTGACATGCCGTAATGGTCATAAATGCTCACGCAAATGGGATCACCGGTACGCCCCCAGTGGATGGGTTCGTTTCGAGGCCCCAGCTGTGCAACCGACCCGATGTAGACGACATACGGCTGTTTTTCGTCTGGCTGAGCAAGCGCAGCATTGACGATATTTTCTGCGGCAGTGATATTCACTTTGGGCGTTTTTTTGGGGAAATAATCGGCTTTGGGCGACACCATGCCGCCGACATGCAGCACGTAATCCGCCCCGGTGACACCGCGCATCACATCATCTGCATTGAGTAAATCGCCCCACAGCACTTCAATCTTATCGATGAAAGGCGCTAATTTTTTGTGGTTTACCGCGCTGTCGCGGGCGAGCACTTTGATGTGCAAATCGTCGGATTTTGCAACGAGTTCCTGAAGGGTCGCCATGCCCATCACACCGGTTGCACCAGTTAAAAATACCGTTTTTTTCGTCATAAAAGTCCCAAATCCTAATCCTTAAACTATGGCCGAGGCCACGCATATGCTATATGCAGCAATCAGGCACAATAGGCAATGAAATCATAGATATCCGACGTTTTTTGGACGGCCTGCGGCCGTAAGCGCATATTTTTCGCGGCTGCGCGCCGCAGCGGGCAGCCGCAAAAATGTGAACCTCAGAATACCTTGTTGATACCGAGCCAGAAATCGACATTCTGTCCAAAATTTGCTTCGAATGCAGCACGCCAGTTGTGGGACAGATTAAAGCTCAAATCGACCGAGAAGATACCGACCCCAGGAACGGGAACGGTATTGAACAACCGGCTTGGAGCACTCACGGGGCCCACAGAATAATCCGGACGATAGCGGTAAATCAGATCGATATTCAGGTGTTTGACCACGTTCAGACTGATTTCGGATTCAAGCATGAGCATGGTATCGGGATCTTCGTAGATGGGGACAGTTGAATATTTAAAGTCATACATGCTCACCCCGATGCCCAGTCGGTTCACGAACCGCAATTCGGCGAGGTGTTCGAACCAGCTGCCCAGATCAAGCGAAAATTCGACGTATGGCAAAATCTTAACCGTCTTGAATTCATCGTCGATTTCGTGATCGAACTTGCCATCCACTGCAACCGCCACATAAGTATGCGTATGCGCACCATACCACACGGCGACACCGGTATCGAGACCGACTGAATAATCCGCAAGATCCGTCACATCGAGATAGCCATAGGGTTTAACCCAGAATCGCTCATTCCGATAGATATAGGCCAGCTGCAGACCAAGATTGAAATCGGCAGACGGCATCCAGCGCATCATCAGGTCGATAGAATGGCCATAAGGATCGATATGGTTGGGGTCAAGATTGAAGGAATCTCCTTTAAAAGCCCCGAAAACATCGAACAGATAACTCCCGATGAACAGCGTCGTACCAAAATGAAACAGCGATTTCCAAACAGCTGACATCGAGCTGTCATCATGGGTGAGCGAACCGATCAGCATCGACATTGACAGCATGCCAAGCGACGCGCCCTCCATGCCGAGCAACTTATAGTGACTGGAATTGTCACCAATACAATAATGCCCATAACCACGCCAAACCGTCGACACGAGGATGGCCAAAAAACCGCACCGGGCGGTTCCGGAACTCGCCTTTACATCGCGTGTTTCCCAGTTCTCGGCTGCAAGTTCTTCGTCAGACTTGTTGTCGACCTCATTCAGCGTGAGCGCATCTGCGTGAACAGGTGCCCCAAGCAAAGCGAGTGAAAGCGCAGCTCGTATCGCGTATTTTGGGATGATGCTGGTCATTATTGATTCGTTAAAGTCCTGGTGACAGGTGTTTGCGCAAAATCGACGGCAAACGGCGCAGTTCCAGCAGAGGTAATCCGCCTGGCGCCAGGCAGCATCAGGTATTTGGTACCCCCAAATATCCTGGCGACTGCCTGTGACAGGGATGTATTCGATTCAAAATCCGACGCCTTGAGATTGCGCAGCATTGTGATTGCAGCAAACGGCAGCACTTCGTGAACAGCAGGCGAACGATGGTAAAGACCTTCGAACCCCGATGCAAACTCTGTGTCGAGCTTATTTGCCGCATCTGAATAATCCAGATAAATGGCTTCGTTGATAAATTTGAACCGCTGGTCTTCCTTTACCGGCGCCCATGCA
>CAMKRB010000339.1 GCA_946415045.1 uncultured Myxococcales bacterium | reverse complement strand
CTTTTCGAAAAGAACACCTATCCCTTTGGGGAGGATGGCAAGCAGGTTTCGATCGATCTCTTTGGCACCGAAATCAATGGCAAACTGGATCAGAATCGCTATGTCGTGACCAATCAATGGGTGTATCCAAAGCTGAATGACGGCAAACGGCTGGATATCGTTTTGCTCGTCAATGGCTTTCCGTTTGTCATCGGCGAACTCAAAACGCCTGTTCGCGCCGCAATTACATGGCTCGATGGTGCGCAGGACGTCAACAAGTACGAACAGAGCATTCCGCAGATGTTCGTCACCAATGTGTTTAGCTTTGCAACCGAGGGCAAGTATTATCGTTATGGCTCTGTGTGTATGCCTGCGGCAAAGTATGGTCCCTGGCACACGACCGATGATAAGTCGGATGGTTCTTTGGCCGCCGTGCAAACGAGCGTGTTGAACATGATCACGAAGTATAAGGTCATGGATTTGTTCCAGTTCTTCACCCTGTTTGCAACCGACAGCAAATATCGCAAATATAAAATCATCGCGCGGTACCAACAGTACGAAGGTGCCAACATGATCGTCGATCGCGTCCGCGCCGGTTATCCGAAACAAGGTTTAATCTGGCATTTCCAGGGCTCCGGCAAATCTTATCTGATGGAATTTGCTGCGGTCAAGCTGCGCATGCTCCCGGATTTAAAGAATCCGACGATTCTCATTGTGGACGACCGCCTCGATTTGGAAACGCAGATTACTGCGCAATTCCACGCTTCTACTGTCGGCAATCTGGAATCCGCGACCAAGCGTGAGCAACTCATGAAAATGCTGCGACAGGATATCCGAAAGATCATCATCACGACGATCTTCCGTTTTCAGGATGTCACCGGTGAACTGAGCTCGCGCGATAATATCATCGTCATGGTCGATGAATGCCATCGCACCCAGGAAGGCGACCTCGGCATCAAGATGAGAATGGCGCTTCCGAATGCCTTTTTCTTTGGGCTGACGGGTACGCCTATCAACCGTGCAGACAAAAACACGTTCGCGACGTTTGGTGCCACCGAAGATCGAAGCGGCTACATGAGCAAGTATTCCTTTTCGGATTCAATCCGCGATCATGCAACGCTGCCGCTGAACTTCGAGCCGGTACCGATCGATCTTCGCGTCGATCGCGAAACGATCGATCGCGAGTTCGATGTGCTGACCGAAAGTCTGTCTGATTCAGAAAAGACAGAACTGTCCAAACGCGTGAATATGCAGGCTATTATGTACAACGAAGCTCGTATTCATAAGGTTTGCGCGCATATTGTGAAGCATTTTACAACAAAGATTCGTCCCAACGGCTACAAAGCGCAGGTGGTGGTTTACGATCGGCCTTGCTGTATTAAGTACAAGCGAGAGTTGGATAAATTGCTGGGGGAAAAGCGATCGACGATCGTGATGGATACGAATGATGATAAAGGGGATGAGTATAAAGCCTATCGCCGATCGAAAGAGGAAGAAGGCAAGATACTGGATCGTTTTCGGGATCCGGAAGATCCGCTGGAAATCGTCATTGTTACATCTAAACTGCTGACGGGCTTTGATGCGCCGATTTTGCAGGTGATGTATATGGATAAGCCAATGAAGGACCACACGCTGCTGCAGGCCATTTGCCGCACGAATCGAACGTATGACGAAGGCAAAACGAATGGTCTCATCGTGGATTATATTGGCATTTTCGATAATGTTGCCAAAGCACTGGACTTTGACGAAGGCAGCATGAAGAAGGTCATCACCAATATTGAAGCGGTGAAGAAACAGATTCCGGCTTTACTACGCAAATGCCTGAGTTATTTTATGGGTGTAGACCGCACAATTGATGGCTGGGAAGGACTGATGGCCGCGCAGGAATGTTTGCCCACCCACACTGAAAAGGATAAATTTGCTGCGGATTATCAGGTTTTAAACCGCGCATGGAATGCCGTTTCACCGGATCCGATGCTGGCTGCTATTCAGCCGGATTATGTATGGCTCACAAAAGTCTATGAATCGGTAAAACCGACGAATGGCGGCGGTGGCCTGATTTGGGCTGCACTTGGCCCCAAGACGATGGAAATTGTAAATGATAATCTGGATGTCGTTGCAGTTCATGAAGATGAAGAAATATTATCGCTGGATGCGGATTTGATTGATGCTTTTATCGAAAAGCACAATGGCGCAAAGACAGCCGCAAAGAAGATTGAAATCGATTTGGTCGCTCGTATTCATAAGCACAGCAATGATCCGAAGTTCATGCGTCTCGGTGATAAACTGGAGAAACTCCGCGAACAGCACGAGCAAGGGCTTATCAATAGCATCGAATTTCTGAAGATGCTGCTGGAACTCGCGAAAGAAGCCGCACAGGCCGAAAAAGAGGTCGTCCCTGAAGAAGAGATCGACAAGGGCAAAGCGGCACTGACAGAACTCTTTAATGGCGTAAAAAACAGCAATACCCCAATCATCGTGGAACGAATCGTCGCAGATATCGATGATATCGTGAAAATCGTTCGGTTTGATGGCTGGCAGAACACGACCGGCGGACGTCAGGAAGTCAAAAAAGCGCTTCGCAGCGTCGTTTGGGTAAAATACAAAATTAAAGATAAGGAAGTATTCGATAAAGCATACAGTTACATTGAGCAGTATTACTGATGGCAGAATTTCGGCAAATTTGCTCGCCAAGGTGATTGGCATTCGTTGGTGAGAACATCTAGAATATGAAATTATCGGGTTCAAGATAGAAGACAATGGCGTTGATATGATGAGATGGGGGAAACGAATTGGATAGGGGTTAAAGGGGAAACGAATAGGATAGGGGTTAAAGGGGAAACGAGTAGGATAGGGGTTAAAACAGTGAGGTGGTTATGAGTTTTTATTTGAATCCCAGAATTATTGAAGATTTGAGAGAGGCCGTCATTCAATCGGCTTATCTGCAAAAAGAAGTCGATAAATTTAACTTGGTTTGTGCCGTTATGGACAGACTTGACAGCGCATCAAGGTATTTGAATGATCATTCGGAATATCCGAAAGATGAGAGTCAATATTTGGCGTTCATGGCTTATGCTTGCATGATTTGTGATTCACACGACGCATTGCGTTTAGTTGTGTTAGGTACAAAAGAAAAAGATGAAACAGAAAAAGAAGCAGATAAGGAACACAAGATCCTAGGTGATATTTTTATGAAGGAACCTTTTTCGTTGTCTGAAGATGCAATTACTGGAGATAATACTCTATTTAAATATGTACGAGCGATTTCTTTTGCGCATCCGTACGAGACGAGTCGATATTCTTTTTTAAAGCGCACAAATCTCCCGCACATGTCACCAATGACTATTGTCGCCAACAAATTTAATCCAATTGCCGATAAGCCAGGATGCATTTGTATTTGGATTTATCAAAGTGATGGAAAGACATTGAGATTAAATATTCCGTGGAAATCTCTTCTTGAATACATTCAATCTCGCTATGACGCAATTTCAGTGAAAACGGATTGGATAAAAGACAAACTAGATGCTCAAATTGCAGAATGGAAAACACATAGAATTGATAGGACTGGAACTGTACCAGAGATACTTCAACGGATTATCGACTTAATCCATGAAAGATATGAACTGTTTCCCAAAACACAAGAAGATGATTGTCTCGACAGCAAAGCATGGACAATTCATGAATTATTACGAGACTATACTCTGAAACTAAGCGATCTCTCCAACAAAACGTCTGTTGAGCGTTATCGGAAAGCCATATCTGATGCTATACCAGATTTATGTGATATTATCGATGATGTCGGCGATTGGGATGAGGTAAGCGACCGCTTTCTTTTTGCTCACCCGAAAACAATGCATCCAGGATGCGATTATGAACTCGAGAAAATACATGGTATGAGATCTGGAGATTACCAATCCACCTATCGTGGACGACCGCTTGCCGCTGATTTTGCGAAGGGCTTTGCCGGTAAATGGGTGAACATCGACGCACAAAACATGCCTGTTGAGGAGATTCAGCTTTTGGCGAACGTTGCTTGTTATCTTGAAGCTCAGGAAGTTGGAGAGAAAGAATAGTGAAAGCGATTTAACATCTGGAATGTCGCATTTTGTCAAATGTGACTAAGTCACACGCTGTGCTGAATCATGGCACCTCGTGAACCTTCGCTCGCTGTGCACTTGTTCCCCGCACACGCGGGGGTGATCCTTGGGCAATGATTATTGCTGCATCACATCCAATTAATCAAAGGGTGAAGTATTCTCTTTATTCTATTTTAGTTTCGCCCCTTCAGATACCGTGGTTTAAGTCAAGAGTGTTGAGCAATCTTTTTTATGATACTAGCGCGGCTACGCCTTGCTGCCCTGCTCTCAGATGCAACAAGTCCCCCTCT
>CAMKRB010000338.1 GCA_946415045.1 uncultured Myxococcales bacterium | reverse complement strand
GCCTGTGCGTATTTGCCGTACACGGCAAATAGCACAGGCAACGCGGCGTATCGCGCAGCGATAGCCGCGTTGGCGAGCCGTATGCGCCAGCGGCGCACAGGCGAGCACTTGCATCTCACGTTATACAAAAGCAAAAAAAAGCACCGGATGATGCCGGTGCTTTTTGTTCGAGCAAATGCGCTGATGGCACAACAGGGTATCACCACCCATTAAAGTATGAGAAGTGCATGTAATCGTTGTATGTGCCGCCCCATCCGAAGCCGTGACGTGCGAAGATTTTGACGACCGGGTGGCTGGTTGAACGGATGCGGATGTCGCCGTCGGAATGTCCGTCGCCCTTGGAGCTCTTGCTCAGCATGGGATTGTATTGTTCGTTGATATCGACAGCGACACCATACGAATGGTACGACAGTTTGTTTGTTCCGCCGACATTGCGGTAGTTTGTAGAACCGATGTAATATCCGCCGCTGGTTTTCTGGAATTTGAAGTTGGGGCATTCGGCGTAGATATCGTTGAATATTGCCGTGAATCGGTCGGCGAGTTTTTTGTGAACCGTAATTTTGGTCGAAACCTCGCTGCCGCTGTTGTCGCGAATTTTGACGTTGAGGGGCTGTGTGAACGAATAGCACCAGTTTCTGGTATCGCTGTAGCGATTGAGGCGTCTGCCGAAGAGCTCGATTTCTTTGTCGGCAACGCTGCCACCGCCGCCGCTGCCGCCAGAGCTTCCGCCGCTGCTGCCGCCAGAGCTTCCGCCGCTGCTGGTTTTATTCGAAACGAGCGTAATACCGGCAACACTGGCTGATTTAGAGCCGAATTCACCGTCGGGAGTCAGACCGTGTGCGGCCTGCCATTCGGCGACTTTATTGATGGTGTTGGGACCGATGTAACCATCGATATCTTTGGAATTCGTGAAGCCAACGGCGCGCTGAATGTTCTTGATGCAGTCGCGGGTGTAGTTTTTCTTTGCGTACCATGCTTTGGCAGCATTGACATCAACTTTTGGAGCTGCGGGCGTTTTGGGCGCGGGCGTTGAGGTGGATCCGCCGGAAGAACTCGGTTTGCTGTTCTTGGACAAACCAAGTGCAGCAAGCGTTTTTGGGCCGCAGATGCCATCGACATCTTTGCCCGTGAATCCGAGTGCGGGTTGTTTTTGTGCGATGGCCCTGGTCGTGGTGGGGCCAACATAGCCGTCGACATCTTTTCCCGACAATCCAACTTTCTGCTGAATCGCCTTCCACAAATCGCGGCTGTAACCAAGGGCCTTGTTGCGGGCCACAGCTTTGTCCAGATCGATGTTGACACCTGCTGTTTTCTGAGCGTTCATCACACCGCTGTTCGATGCGTTCGTTGCCGCCGCCGAGCTGGCACTCGACTTTGATGAAGCGACTTGCGCCTGCTTGCTTAAATTCGCTGCACTAGCCATATCTGTTCTCCTGTCTTTGAGCAGCACACAGATTTCAAAATCTGCACACCGCTAGTTTACCGATGCATTTTACCACAAACAAATCGATGAAACAACTGTTAGGAGCAATTTTTCAACAGCAGACTCCCGGTGTCCCACATGTATGTCCATGTGTGACCACGCATAAGCGAGTGATACACCTCCATATTTTTCGGAAGAATCATTTCAATGATATATAAAATGGGTTGACGTCTAATATCATTAGACGCGTTTCCGTACTATAAACGTAAAAACATGATTAGAATATTCATCATTTCTGTTGCCGTTGCCATATTACTGATGGGATGCGCAGCCAGCAATCATACACCCCAAAATGCCGCGACCCAATCTATAGATAGTACAAGTCCGGGCGACCAGCCGCAAATGTGCACCATTTCGCCACATATAAATGACGATGGGACATGGCCGTTTGATGACGCATGGCAAATCTATAGAGCGTGCAGTACAGGAGCGAACGATGCTTGTGTCGTTTCGACGGAAGAAGAGATCGATGAGCAGTTCGATATCCAGCAAGCACCTGAATATATACAGCAGGCAGACGAAACCGCGGCAATATCATCTGAATCCGGCGCAGCCGCAAATGCGGATGATATCGACTCTACCCCGGAGTCACAGCAGTTTCCCGAGGTTGTGCAATCAGATACCGACAAGGTTATCTACCTCACGTTCGACGACGGACCATCCAGCAACACCCCAAAGATACTCGATATTCTCAAGCGCGAGAATGTAAAGGCAACCTTTTTTGTAACCGGACACCACAGAAACTATACATATCTTATCAAGCGCGAGTTTGACGAGGGCCATGCAATTGGTGCGCACTCGTTCAGTCATCATTATGATATCTATGCATCCCAGGAAGCCTTTTTTAAAGACCTAGAGAAACTGCAGAAAGTGATTGAGAAATATACAGGCAGCCGCACCAGGCTGATTCGTTTCCCCGGCGGAAGTTCAAACACATCATACCGTCTCTACAATGAGGACCCATATTTCATGAACCGTTTGTGCTATGAAGTACGCCGCCGCGGCTATCAATACATCGACTGGAATCTCTCATCCAAAGACTCCAGCAGCAGCTTTGTATCCACATCCACCATCATTGAGATGGCAACCCGCGACAAAAGCAATGATATTTGTTTGCTCATGCATGATACATTTGGCAAAGAAACTACAGTCGCAGCACTGCCAGCCATCATTCAATACTACAAAGAGAAAGGCTACCGCTTCGGCATTCTGGACACCACATCTTTCGGATACCATCATGTCCACCTTTTTCCCAGGCGATAGAACGACATCATTCGGGGGATATGCCAACGCATTCCCCAGTTGTATAATGTTCGAACAAGCCGCCGGCCGCTCAGCGCGCGACGCCGTGTCTGACACACAGACGACGTACAGCGCATAAGTGAAAACCGTTACTGATTTTCAGGTTTAGCGGCTGCGTCTATTCCGCTTGCGCTCCATACGCCGCAGCATCAAGATTAGATGACGAAATATCAGACGATGCTGCTAAATTACCATCATCCATGTATAAAAGCATTTATCATTTGCATTGTATTTGAACCCTTGCTATGAGGGATAAAGGTGCGAAACGCACCACACCGGATGCATGCGTAATTGGGTTGAGCATGCAAACGAAAAGACTGACATCAAGCGACCCCCTAATTAAAGAGGATTCTGATGAAACGCCTTAACAAAATTTCAATTTTCGCATTCGTTCTCAGCATTTCAATGATTTCCGCCGCATCGCTGGCGATGGCCGATGATGATGATGCCCTCAGATGTACAGCAGAAGTCACATACGAAGGCAACACCTATCACGTGAGAGAAGGTGCCTGGGATATGGAAGACGCCAAACGCGAGGTTGTCGAAGAGGCCTGCGACGATGCCTGTGACCATTTGTCCGGCAGAGCAGAGAATATGTGCGAAAGAACATGTGAAGCCAATGCTGTGATTCGCACACTGGATTGTGTTGAGAATCACAAGCGAGGATAACTGAAACTACATTTTGACCTCACGGCTGCCCGCTTTGCGGGCACCTCCACCGCCATTCTGACCAGGTGGATAATGAGACGACATTCAAATCAAGTTCGTTCACCACACACAGGTGTTGTCAGTTTCGCAGATTTGACGAATGATGCCGTCCCGAATTTCGTATGCTTCGCCCCAGACAGTCTCGCGGCCGTCACACAAAAGCAGGTAGCTGCCATCGGTGAGCGCAAGGAAACGATGACCGATGCTGTCGGGACAAGTGATATCGGCAAAAAGCCGCCGGCCGTCGAGCATGTTGTCTCTGACCATTTGGTAATGGGGGAGGATGTTTGTTTTTGTCAGTCCGAGTCCCGGAATCCATCGCCGATAGTTGGGATCGAGCGATTCGCCGTCGAGTTCGGGCTGTGCATAGACGATCTCGGCTGAATTCATGGTGCCCGCGCTGATACCAATCACTATGCCGGGAAATGCACGCATTTTCTCAGCCAAACCGATGCGGATGAAGAAATCATTTTGGGTGGGGACGTGACCGCCGCCCAACATCACGACATGATAGGACCGCAGGCATTCGAGCGAGGTATCCAAAGCGCGGTGATCCCAAAGGTCGAGCGTTTCGAGAGGTAAACCGGCGTCGCGAATCGCACCGGCGAAGAAACCGACCATCTGATCGTTCTGTGAATCATCATCCGGAAAAGCCGTAATCATCAGGGCGCGCGCCGATTCAGGCCAGTACTTTTTAAGGTTGTCGACGAAATGATTCATTTCGTCGAGTCCAAGGACGCTGCGGCTGTTATCAAGAGGTCCGCTCGGACTGCTCGTTAAAAATACTATCATCATCCTCTCCTTTCCCCCGGAACCAATGATACATCTTTAGCACCTTTTGTCGAACAAAAGGTGCTAAAGATGTATCATTGGTTCAGACGTGTGCTC
>CAMKRB010000337.1 GCA_946415045.1 uncultured Myxococcales bacterium | reverse complement strand
ACCATGAAAAAAATAGCTCAAGACTCTTGACTTAAACCACGGTATCTACGGCGTTTAGATGAGGGATTGAATAGTTATGTTTCAAGAGGTTATGTGCATGATTTGAGGATGCGAAACTTGAGATGATCCTTATAAAAGCAAGGGATATCAATTGTAATGTATTGTGAATTAGTCTTTCACAATTTTTCCAGAAACGTCTGCATTTATCCAACCATCCAAAAGAGCGCTCTACTACCCATGGTTTAAATGCTACCCCAATATCTGCGGTCCAATCGCCGAAATTGCAAACAAATACTGCGCTGCATAATAAGCTGCATGGATCGCGATGATCAGCCACGCAGCATTGATTTCACCGGATTTGTCAAAATATGATTTGGACAAAAGCGAATCGGATGTCACAAACAAAAGACTGGCTATTGCCGGAACCACATAGAAATACACAAATCCGTTCTGAACAGTCGATACAACTGCCGTGAGAATTGCTGTAAACAACATACATGCAATCAATGCACCATAAAAGAATACACCGGCCCTGAGCTTGCCAAAATCAAGATGGAGCAGCGGTGACAGCTTGATCATTCCGTATCCAAATAACAGCCCCAGCAAAACTGGCAATATGCCAAGCCAAATCAGATGGTCGGGCAGAATGGCCACCATGTTGAGCGCGATAACAGCCAGAAAACACAAATGCCCCAGGGCAAATGCTGCGATACCGGACATGATGAACGCACTTCTTTTGGATTTGTTGAATCGCCTCAGCGCAAGAAGTATATCGCCAATCATGCCGAAAACAAGGCCGGCGATGATTCCTGTCTGGAATGTGCATGCCATATCGCCATTGTCACAAGACATCGGAAATGCCAGACATCCAATCGTCACAAACAGTACACTTGCGATGCCTTTCGAAATCACCTCGCTCAGCGGCCCCCGCTTGATGGCGCAGTAATTAAATACAATAACGGCAACAACAAATAATAACGATAGAATGATAATCATTGTCATACAGCGCATTCCTGTTGGTGTGGTCTGTCTGTAAAAAACATGGGATGCAGGAAAACTGATCCCGTCCCCGATCTGACAGTGGGACATGCGCCATTGCCACTGGCCGTTATCCGTTTCCCTTTTTTTTGTGATACTCGATATACTCTGCAGTATGCGTCAAATCCATCGACAGGTAGACGTGTTTATTTTCGTGATTGAAACCGGATTTTTTAAAGAAGCGAATGGCCGTTTCGTTGTTGGCGTCTGTATCGACCAGCATCATTCGTGCGCCAAGTTCGATAAAACGATCCCGCATGGCTTGAAATAGTGCCGTGCCGATGCCGCACCGCCCGGCATCCGGATCGACGCCAAGCCACACGCAATACCCGTAATTCCATGCGCTTTTCTCTTTCTCAATGATATTGCCGAGGGCGAATCCAATCACTCTTTCGTTGCGCGTTGCAACAAAACACGTATCAGTGTCGGACGTAAAAAATGAAACGACTTCAAACTCATCCCACGTGCGATACAACGCCGGCCATTTCCCTGCAGTAAACAATCGCTCGCCAAGATAAAAAACCGGCGCAAGATCGCCGATTTCCATCTGTCTCACATCAAAGTCCTGCGCTTCGTGATGGTGTATGGTTTCCGATTTCATTGGTTATTTACACGATGCAGCTTCTTTGGATCGTGCAGCTGCATCCTTATAGTTCAATGCCTGCAGCGTCGCGAATGACTTTTTGGCCAAATCACAGTTGCCTATCTTCAGCCCAGAATCGCCCATGATGTAGATGATTTCGTTGCGAGATTCGCCTTTGGGAAACAGCTGCAGATATTTGGTGGCGTAAGAAATTGCATCGCGGTGATTGCCATTTGCCGAACAGTTCGATGCAACCTGAGGCAGCAGCTGCTCATTTCTGCCGTCTGTCGGATAACGGCGGATGTATTCAACCATTGCGGTTTGCGCGATGTCCGCTTTGCCTGCAGTCTTGTTCTCTTCGATAAACCGATACAGTGATTCCTGATCGTTCGGCAATATCACGTTCGTTCCGCCAGAGGTACTGCTCATCGAACTCATCACAGACTGCATACCAGCCTGCATTTCTTCAAGCGCTTTTTGCTGCACATCCAGACGCCCCCGCATCGCGGCCAGCTCATTACGGCTCTGCTCCAGTTCAAGCGCCAGCTGCACATTCTGCTGCGAAACCTGATCGTGCGTCTCGGTCTGTGAACTCCCCAGCTCTTCCAGTTTGCGATCTGCTCGCAGAATCATTTCGGTGAGCTGTGTCTGGTCATTATTGACCCGCTTTTGTATTTCTGCAAACTGCAACTGCAATGCTGCAATATCGGCTTCCATCTGCTCAACACGAGACGCACAAACAAATCCGGTTGAACAAAATGCCAGTGAAATCAAGGCGATAAGACATGCGATGCGAAATTTCATAATTCCTCCGGGGTAAAATAACCCACCCCCCAACTACCACATTTCGTTACCATACTTCAATACAATCTATTTCAATGAAAGCGCGTTATTTTGCGCGGCTTCGCACCGCACGCGGCAAGAGCGCTGTGATGCTGCGCGCCGCACACGGATCGCCTTTATTTTCCAAGATTTGCCATAGCTTTGCTTGAGAAGCCAAAACCGATGGAAACGACGTGATAGCTATGGGGCGCAACCTGATGGAACGTATAGTCCAGTCGAATGTGGATGCTTGAGACATCAAACCCCACACCACCGCGCAACCGCAGTTCCCAGGCCCAGTTAAACGGGATGAATGGCGTCGTTTTTCGGTCGCCGAAGAACGCCCAGCTCGGTTCGGCAAACGCATAAAAATACAGGCCGGGCATGGGATCGATCCACAAGCCAAGCATCAACGGCAGACCAAGGCCGGGTTTGACTTCATCTGCATCGGCGCTTTTTTTGACGCTGGTATAGCTGTCACACATCAGGCCCGAGGCCAGAAACAGCACCAGGTAATCGGTGCCAAGACCCACGCCGAGTTTAAAACCAACAGAATACTGCACGAATTCGCCTTCGAGTCCCGAACCGATGGAGAGATACAGTTCGCCAAATCGTCCGATCAATGTGCCGGGGACGCGATCGACTGCCATCGCACGCGCATGCGCACCAAGGACATTATGACCGCCCATGCTGTGGTGAAAATCGATTCCAAAATCGAGCGCACCGGATGGCGTATCCTGGCTGTAAGCCACAGCAGGCAGCAACAGGATGATAAACGATATCAGTATCAACAGGCGTTTTAGCATCACTCAACTATTCGCTGGTTTGCTCGCGCAGAGTCGTCGAAAAATGCATTCGTGACAACACGGGCTTGAGAGCATCGTCATGACCGCATAAACGCAGCATCTTGTGCACGCCGCGCTTGCACGAATCACAGGCTTTGGGCTTTTCGCAGACCGATGTATCCTTCAGATAAGTCTGGGTGTCGTCCAAAAGCGCCACCAGACGTTCCGCCATCACGGCGCAATCATCGGTATCCTGGGTGGCGGATTCAAAATGCATGCAGAATTCTGCCATCCGGTCGGCCTCCGAACGGCAGCCATACAAGCATAGCGTCATCCCAAGCAATATCAATACAATCAAATGTTTCATCGTTTTACATCACCGCGATCGACGACGAGCTGGCAGCCGACGGATTCGACGCGTCTGGCCAGACATCGTCTGCATTGCGCAGATTCATCACCTGTGCATATCTTATCATCATATATTGCATAGAGCTTGCGATATTTTACCGGTGACAGATTTGGCATCACGACGTTTGCGCCAGCCTGCAGTCCAAGCTCACGGCCACGGGGATGAATCGTTCCCAATGCCGTTGTCGCGGGAATTAAAGCATAAGGGAACAAAAGCCGCAAAATTGCGACCAGATTGAGCGTCTGTCTGAGTGTCCCCTGGGCTTTGTCACCAAATGGCGTATCGGATTGCGGAATGAATGGACCGATTCCTATCATATCCGGCCCGAGCTGCTGTAAAAAGCGCAAATCTGCCACCAGATTATCGAGCGTCTGAAACGGCGATCCCACCATAAACCCCGATCCCACCTGATAACCGATCTCTTTGAGATCCCACAGGCACTGCTTGCGGTTGGCGAGGCTCATCGAATCCGGATGAAGCTGTCGATAGTGGGCTTCTGTCGCTGTTTCGTGGCGCAGCAGAAACCTTCTGGCTCCGGCATCATAAAACGACTGATAGGACGCCTTTGGCCTTTCGCCAATCGACAAAGTCACGGCACAATCCGGATGACTGGTGCTGAGGGTTTGAACGATTTCGCAGATGCGTTCATCAGTAAACCAGGGATCTTCGCCGCCCTGCAGTACAAATGTCCGGAATCCCAGCTGATAACCCTCGTCTGCGCATGCATAGATCTCATCGGGGGTGA
>CAMKRB010000336.1 GCA_946415045.1 uncultured Myxococcales bacterium | reverse complement strand
GACGGCTTGCGCCGTAAGCACATGATTTGCGCGGCTGCGCGCCGCAGGCGGCAAGTAAACATACCACATGCCGGGCGTATTCGCGCGCGAATAGCCCGGCACAAAGCGGCGCGTATGGCCGCAGGCCATAGCACCGCCACTCCAAACACATTCAATTACCATTTCCAGGATCGCGCGATGTATCCTTTGAGGAGCTGCAAAGCTGTCGACCCCTTGCGGCGCTGGGTTTCGTTAAGGACTGCGATGGAGAGCAGAATCACGCCAACGACAGCCAGATAAACCCACCAATGCAGGCTGAGCCAGAAGTTTTGGGTCTGGCTGAAGAAGATGCAAACGATGCTGACAATGCCAATGGTCAGATAGCGGTTGAGTCGGGTACGAACCGCTATAATAATAGATATGATGGCGAGTGCAGTGACCGTGATGGCGTGGAACAGGATGTGAGTGCCGGGGATGAGGTAAACGAGCGGCAGGCAAATGAGCGCCATGATGCTGCATACTTCGTGGGAGTTGCCGCGGAATTGCCAGATGAAATATGAGTCCAGATACAATGTCGAGACGGGAATCAGGAAGATGAGTTCCGGGCGAATCATGACGGGCAGCCAAGAATTGTAAGGCAGGAGCATGATTTTTAATGTAAGGGCAATGGCGATGATGCCGGTTGAAATCGTGATGAGCACGCGGTCGTGGTCGCATTTTCCGCGTTCGCGCAGGTATTGCAGCAGGTTGAGCGCGATGATGAGCACGCCGGCCACATGCGCGATGTGATAGGGATCGCCACTGACGAAGATGAGCGGTAAAGCGGCAATTATCCAGACGAGGCGAAGGTTGGTGATGCCTGTGCGCTTCCATCCGTCGGCGAACGCCAATACTGCCGTGACTGCTGCTGCAGCAATCCAAACGAAATAGCCGGGTTCGGAGATTTCAAAGTGCTCCCAGCCGGTTTCGAGAAGGGTATATATTGCAAGGAATACGACAAGTGCAGTGATTTGGCCGTATTTGCGATGTTCGCGATAACTCATGCATCCGGTGCCGATGAGACCGGTGGCGAGCATCATCCATTGTATCGTGAGTTCAGCGGGCAGATTGAATCCCATATAACAAAGCGCAAAGGCGGCGGAGAGTTCGAGATCGACAGCGGCCACCAGACGATAAGGTCTGACTTCGCGCTTGTGCATCCATATATGCTCGGCGAGCACGATGAGTGAAAACAACAATGCAACTGAAGGGAAAACAAAGGTCAGAACGCGATTTTTGACTTCAAAACTGACACTGAAGATCTCCCGAACTTTCAGGGCGAGCAATAAGGTTAAACCAAAAAACAGTATACTTGCGATGACAGCGGCGATTGACTGATCGTGAGGCGAATGGCGTTTTGCACTTCGGCGATCGTCGAGAACAGTGAGTGCAATTGCGGAGATGAGAAGGACTACAGCAATCTTTTCATTGAAATCCACCTGGGTGATCGACATGGTGGTACAGAGTGCCGTAGCGGCACGCAGCCGCAGATGTGGTGCGTCGGAGCAGGCGATCCTTTTTCGGAATGTATAGAAAAGGATGATCGCCAGATAAAAGGCTGCGCAACACCAGGGGATGAGCTTCACCAACATCGGGTCACCGGTCAGGGTTCCATTCTGTACAATACTTATAATGATATACGACAGACCGATCAGAACTGCACCGATAACAAGCCGGATCTTACTTAGATCAGGACAAAGCGATTTTTGCGGTTCGTGCAGCAGAATCAAAGCAAGCAGCAATGAATTGACGACATAGATATAATCCGTCAAATCCAGATAAATGCTCCAAATGAAATACTGGTGGATAGCGACATTCAGCAACACCATGCACAGAGGGACGATCCAGAGCACGACACCAACCGCGCAAATATGCGATAAAATGGCAAACCGGCTGCGTTCTGTGCGGATTGCGTTTGATCGTTCGATGAGTGCAATGGCGAATGCGGGCACGAGAAACAGCAGCTGGTTGAACGTATATCGGGTCAGAACTGAGGTATCCTGGTAGCTGTTGGGAAGGACAAACTGCTGCATGAAAGCCAGGATGACCAGCAGCGCAAATGAAGCATATCGCCTGCTGCGGATGTCGCCGAATCTGAGATGCCCGGGAACGATCGCGATAACAAGCAATGCTGCGGACATCGCGAGATTGAGGATCCAGGTGTTGGTGTCGGGCAAATCATCAACAATATTACCGTAACCAACCAACGCGAACAGAGCGCCGGCAATCAGCGCAATCAGGGCAGCAGCAAACGTCGATACAGTGGACGCATCTTGGCTGGCGAGCACGCGGGCGCGCTGCACTATGTTTGCACCCAGAATGATATAAACAAACGCGGGAATGAGCAGAGCTTCCCCCAGATAGTCCTCCCAGGCGACTTCATTCGCCAAAAAAGCGAAGAAGGTGGTTAACGATGCATATAATAAGATCGAAACCGGGTGCGGTGTTTTGTCAAATCTGCGCAGGCTGACAAACGAGAGGACAGACGATGCAGACAGCAGAATGCAGCCGATAAACAACGCAATCGAGTGGGGATCATCGTGAATGCTGTCAATGAACGTCAGGCAGGCCCAGCCCAGGGCCACCGGAATCGCGAACTCGACAAAGCGGTTGAATGCCTTGTGCTGCTGAACGTGCATGATGACAGCCAGGGCAAGAGCAAATGTGGTGACAATATTTCGGTGGAGGGCATTTTCGATCGCGAAAACGCTGCACATCAAGAGGCCAGTAAACACGAGAAACAGCACAAATGCAGGATTGCGAGCTTCGGTGGCAAATGCACTTTTGCCGAGTCTGGCATAGACAAGGCAGCCGGTCGAGACGATTGCGGGAATAAAGAACATCATGGCGGCATCGTCAAAAACAACGGTCGACAAGGCCGTCAAAAACAGGAATACAAACGAAACACCCAGAATTGGGAAGAGTCTGCTCTTGAATATGGCGGATCCTCTGAACATGCCAGCGGCAATCACAGCGGTTGGAAGAAGCATTTTGGCCGCAGGTCCGGCATCACCCAGAATCAATCCGAAGAGTTCTGCGGCAGTAACAGTGATGCCGAGGGCTGCGATGCATAAAATGTAAAACGCTTTTGCGGAATGCTCGATTTGCAGCTTGTTATGGGCCAACCGGAATGCACCATAAAAGACAAGGCTGAAGCTGCCCACAGCGAACAGTTTGCCGATTTCGGAAGCCGAGCTCCAGAATGAAGAGATATAGGCTGCACCTGCGATACAAATCAACACGACACCAAGCGCAAGGATGACCGGAATCGGAATCATCGTGCTTGTGTTTGATACTTCTTTGGAAGGCTCTGTGCGCGCAGCAAGGGTTGGCGCTTCGGGAGCGGATGCGATTTCGGGGGATTCGGCAGGAACAGGTTCGGGAGATGAGGCGATTTCGGGGGATTCGGCAGGAACCGATTCGGGAGAGGATGCGATTTCGGGGGATTCGGCAGGAACAGGTTCGGGAGATGAGGCGATTTCAGGGGATTCAGCCGGAACAGGTTCGGGAGATGAGGCGATTTCAGGGGCATCCGGAGAAACCAGCGGAGAGTCGACATCCGAATATGGGGGTTGTTTGTGAACGCAGAATAAATACTGCTCGCGGGTAATTTTGCCCTCATTATACAAGGTGAGCACTGCGTTTTTAATACGCTTGTATCTTATCCCAAAAACGATGGGCAGAACGATGGGCAGAATGATTCCCCAGACGATTGCAAGAATCAGCAGCAAAAAGATAATAATGTCGTCATCCATAGGACAGACCTTTCAATTCGTGATGCAGAACACCAAATGATGCGAAACATCATGAAGCACCAGGGATTTCAAAACCAAAACGAACGCGATCAGCATACAACCAAAAGTATTTGTGAGTAAAAGTCTTTTTCGAAGCAGAGGCTGGCGCAATTGCTATGCTTTGTGCAGCAAAGCCACAAAACGGGAAGACGCGAATCAAGTCCGGAATCCGGGATTCAGATCAACGACGCCGCGTCCAGTGTAGAAGAGCAATATCAAAGGTACGAAACAGCCTCTACACAATTAACGCCAAAACGGTATGAAGAAATCCAGGCATTGATGCAAGTTGGAAGGAAGCCCAGTATTTACTGTAGGAAGACCCCACGAACGGGTGTGCTGCAGGCACGCCCGCCCCTCGTTAACAGGCAGAATCAGCGAGTATCAGCGATTTTGGTGAAGGAAGGGCAAAAAAAAAGCCACCTGAAAGGTGGCATAAGATGGAGAATATCGGGTTCGAACCGGTGACCTCCTGCGTGCAAAGCAGGCGCTCTCCCAACTGAGCTAATTCCCCGTAATAATGGGCCTGGTTAGACTCGAACTAACGACCTCACGCTTATCAGGCGTGCGCTCT
>CAMKRB010000335.1 GCA_946415045.1 uncultured Myxococcales bacterium | reverse complement strand
TGGCGATTCCAATTCGATCGTACAAATGCATAGCGTTTTCCGATGTTTTCTATGGCTTGGGGTAAATACAAGCATGACCGCCATGGGCGGTCATGCGGCTCTTTACATTTTCTGGGTAATTTCAAGAATTTCTCTTGCGATTTGCTCCATTCGATCCTTCTGGCTTTGTGAAGCACCGCTGGCATTGATTTGTTCGGTGAGCTGTGCGTTTTCGGCAGTGAGCGATTCGACAAGAGCTTCGGCGTTCTGGCATCTGGAATTCAGTGCATCGCACTGGCTTTGCAGTGCAGTAATGCGGTTATCGCGCGCGGTGATTTCAGATTTAAGCGCAGTGATTTCGTTGTTGAGCACCGTGATCTCGTCCGAGAGTCTGGAAATATCGACTGCCGGAATGGATGGATGGCTTACCGATGACGCCGGCGCTTGCATGGCTGCCGGCATGCGTGCTGTCGATGCAGATGCCGGCGCTTTGGTCGGCGCAAGTGTTGGCCGTGGCAATGGGCCTACAGCGTTCATCGAAGCGCGGGAGGCTGTAGCTGAAAGCGGCTTGACCGGTGGGAGCTTGAAATTGTTGGCTGGTGCGGAATGCGTTGGAACTGCAGACGGAACTGGCGGCTTAGGAATCGGGGCCGGCGATGGTGCGGGAGCTGGAGCAGGTGCAGATGCTGGCGCTGGAGCAGGTGCAGATGCTGGCGCTGGAGCAGGCGCGGGGGGCACGGTTTCATTATCAAAAATGGCCGCATCCGACTGTTCAAACGACTCGGAATCGATGTCTGCAAACAGATTCATATCGTCCAGTGACAACGCTTTGATAACCTCGCTGTCATCATCTGCGGCGATTTCATCGTCTTTGGTGCCAACGTCGATCATCTCATCCGCATTCGCATCTTCTGCCTGATAATATTCTGCAGCGGCTGCATCCATTTCGGCAAAGATATTCGCAAGTTCCTCAAGCATTATCGTCATATCCAGCGGTTTGAGGAAATAACCGTCGGCATGAATCGGCAACGCAAGGTGCTGTTCAAATGCGGTCGTCGTTTCGGCACTGCTGGTAATGAACACCGGGATATACTTGGTTTGCTCGTTGCGTTTCAGATTTGAACAAACGACAAATCCGTTTTGATCTGGCAATTCGACTGCAAGAATGACCAGTGATGCGTATGGCGCTTTGGCCAGACCATCTTGCGCTGTCGTCGCGGTATCCACCTGATAACCCGCCTTTGACAATTCGTTTGAGAGTGTTTGCAACAGTTCGACATCTGCGTCGATGATTAGGATTTTTCTCATCTTTTATCCCTGTGTTATGTCAAAAAAGACGCACTCGCGTGCCCGCTGCATTTTAATCCTGTTTTAATTGTTTCTCAAGTATTTATGCCGATGTATTTGGCGTTGAGGTAATTGTTCAGCCGCACACAAGCCCGTTAGGGCTTGCATATCAATAGCCCCCGGCAACGCCGGTGGGATGAGGCAGTTTCTTTTCTCTTCTTCTCTCCTCCCAATTTTTTGCCAGCCCAATGGGCTGGCAAAAAATTGGGAAAAAAGGGAGAGAACGCCTTATCCCCCGGTAGTCGTCTGCGGCTCCAACCGGGGGCTATGGATATTGAACGCCCATGGCGTTCTTGGCACAGGGCTGAATTGTTACAGTATCGAGATAACTTTCAGCCCTGGCGATGCTCTGAAGAGTTTGTACGAACAGATGCGTGATGCTTTTTTTAGAATGCGACAGTCGTGTGGGGAGAGAAAAAGGCGCGTATTTGCTTGCAAATAGCGCCGCAGGGGGTAGGCGCGTATTTGCTTGCAAATAGCGCCGCAGGGGGCTTGCCCCCTCACCTCCAAAAAAAATCAAATTCGGTGCAGGTTTATCAGGTTGTGCAGATGGTTATGGATAAACCGGTGCAATTCAGGCATGTCCAGTAAGATGTGAATACTGGATACTGACAGAGAGAGGGCGCAGCGCATGGCATGGCTCACGCTTAACGAAGGGTTTGCGGCGAGTGCAAACCGAACCTCCGGCCGGGCGGACCAGGGCGAAAGCAATATCGGCTCAAGCAAGTGGTTCTGGGTGGGGCGGCGAGAGGCCATCGTGACAATATCGCGCTGTTGGATGGATGAATTTTCGCAAAGGATTTCGACGACCTGCGGCCATGGCGTATGGAGCAGGGCTTCGTGATGTGTACGTTCGTGCGATCGGGCATACGATTTTTGCACACCCAGCGGCAGACTGACCAGGGTCTGCGCATTCTGTGCGTCGGAATGCGGATCGGCTTTGCGAGTCGCAGGATAATCGGTAAAACACGAACGCGTGAGGGTTTCCAGCACCTCGTTTTCGTGTGTGCAGGTGTAAAACTCGGGCAGCCGCCTGACGAAATCCGGCATTCTGAGCAAATCGACGAATGCGCGGGCTAAAACAATCAAATCGCGGCAAGCCAGTTCGTCGTGTTCAATCCGATACCGATAAATGCAGTCGGCGACATATTCAAACCCCACCTGCTCAGGCGCATCCATCAGGATGCGCTGAATCCGGGCTTTGATAAATGCAGGGTCGTCCAGTGTCATAATTCGGTCGAATCATCTTCATCGTCTTTGCAGTTCAAATTTTTCAAATCCAGCTTTCTGACGATGTATTCGACGGATTTACGGTGCATTCCCGATAACCGGGCAGCTTTGGAAATGTTGCCGTTTGTGTAGTCGAGCAACTTTTTCCAGTATTTGGACTCAAACTGTTCGATGATATTCTGCTTCGCATCTTTGAACGGCGTCTGGTCGTTCAGAATCTGATCGACATAGGCGTCGGTATCACCGGGATCGCTGGCGGCATTGTTTTCGATATGGACGAGCGATTTGGCGTTCAGGAATTTGGTTTCGATGCGATCGTCGCTCGACAGGAGGCAGGCGCGTTCGATGAAGTTTTTCAGTTCTCGCACATTGCCTGGCCACTGGTAGGCGCGCAGCTTCTGGAGCGTCGAAAAAGTGATATTTGGTGCGGGTTTGTTGAATTTTTTCGATGCGTTTTCGAGAAAACTCTCAACGAGCATCGGAATATCTTCGGTGCGTTTTCGAAGCGGTGGAATGTCGATCTTAATCACGGCCAGACGATAGAATAAATCCTCCCGGAAAGTGCCGGCTTCGACTTCGCGCGCAAGCGAACGATTGGTTGCAGCAATCACGCGCACATCGACGTTGTAGGTCTTTTCGGATCCCACCGGACGAACCATGTGGTTTTCGAGGGCGCGAAGCAATTTCGGCTGCAAATCCAGTGAAAGCTCGCCGATTTCATCCAGAAACAGTGTGCCGCCGTTGGCCTGTAAGAAAGCGCCTTTGCGGTCGGATACGGCACCGGTAAACGCGCCTTTGACGTGGCCAAAAAGCTCCGATTCGATCAGATCTTTTGAAACTGCCGAACAATCGAAGATGACAAACGGCTTTGTCGCGCGATCGGAATGCTCGCGGATGGCGGCTGCAACCAGCTCCTTACCGCACCCGGATTCACCTTCGATCAATACCGTCGCCGAGGTCGGTGCGACTTTCTCCAGCAGGCCGAATATCTCGCGCATCGCAACCGATTGCCCAAGCATATTGCCAAATCTCGACTGCTGCGATATCGCCACCTCGATCGAATCCGCTCCAAGTTCGAAATCGATCACAACCGCACCGCATCTGAACGACATTGGAGAAGACAGATAAATGTCGTTGATGCGCACATCCCCAATGTACGTCCCGTTTTTGCTCTCGAGATCGACCAGCCGGTAGCCCGTTTCATCCAGCTCTATCTTCGCATGCTGACGCGATATCGATGGCTCCGGTATGCAAAAATCACAATCCGGATGCGATCCGATATATATCAGGCGCTTCTGGAAGTCTTTTGCACCTGGTTTGGTGTTGTGCGAGGTCAACCTGTATTTGCGGACTTTGAGCGCAAATGTTGTATCACCAAGAATGGTTTTCGTTTCGTCGTTAAAATCTGACATCTTCAATTATATACAAATGTTCATTAGGATGCGCTGGGCGGCTCATAAAACACGATGCTTTTGCCATCGGGCAAAAGCACAAGCCGCGCGCTGAATTCGCGGATAGACATGGCCAGCGAAGTCTGATTCATATACCAGTAGTTGAGGGCTTTTCGTTTTGCATCGCTTCGCGTTCTCCCAGTAAAGGTAATGGGATCTTTACGTGACGTGGTGTCCTGATTTCCCATTTTTTTGTCTCCTTTATCTTATCCGTTCAAGGGTGCCTGTGTATCTGTGTGGTCCTGGTTAGCCAAAATCGGCGACGGGATCATACTCCCCCAAAAAGCGCTCTATTATCGTTCATTTTTAAAAAATTTAAAAGCCTCGAATCGCCATCGTTCGTTTTTTTGGTTACTGTTCAGCCTTATACAAGCCCGTTAGGGCTTGAATATCAATATTCCCCGGCAACGCCGGGGGATAACGTATCTCTTAT
>CAMKRB010000334.1 GCA_946415045.1 uncultured Myxococcales bacterium | reverse complement strand
GTTCCAAAGCTGTTCTCCTTCATGAGAATTATATTCAAATGGCTTTGAGATTTGAGAATAATCAATTCTTACAAATTTGTTTTTAGACACTCTAAAAATGTCACCATTGATGTAACTAAATTTAACAACACCTTTGGCATACTTAAGAAACAAAGTTGAATAATAATGATTCTCCGCATTAATTTCATGTGCAAGATGAATTAGCAATCCACACCCATTGCCATCCTGAGAAATATCATTCGAATCAGATGTTACATAACGATTTGTCTTCACTTCGACATCAGTCTTTGGTTTGCACCCAACAATAATGGCGAACATAGACAGACAAAGTATCGGTTTATAAGAAAATACACGCATAAATCCCACCTATTTAAATAAATACACTTTTTGTATCCGGCTGGTATCAGCCGCATTTCCTGTCCTAATGATGCCATTCCGATACCAGTCTTCATCCATGTCATGCCATAGCAAATTCCTATTCTCGTTATAATCGAGAGAATGTGGTGAAATCGCTTTCCACCCTTTATCATTAATTCCAACACCCTGGCTTCCTGCGCCCATGGTTGTCGCAATGCGATGATTCTCTCTATATGCTCTTTCTACATACTCATTATATGAATCTTTTACAAATTTTTCTTCTGCTTCCACTCGCGCTCTTTCTTCTGACGATAATTTACTCTTTTCTTTATTTGATAATGGATTAGCAACATTCTTACCCGCAATAATTGCAGACTTGAATTCCGATTTCTTCAAATCCTGCGCATGAATGATTTTTACGATTACAGCAACGTGCCTAAACTGATCTTCAGCATATGAATTATCCTGATCCAGCTTACCTTTCTTCTCTATTTTCAGATCCGCCCCCTGGAACTGCATGATAAAATCGCCTTCTTTGGCGTCATTCCATGCCGGATCGCCTTTGCCATGCAATCTGGATCTGAACTTCTCTAGATATTCAGTACGTTTCTGGCCTTCTGAAATCTTTTTAAGCCGAGATTCCAGATTGTTGGTCTGTTTGTTGGCTTCGTAGTCTGCTGAAAGATATCTGTCCTCGAGTGATGGATTTGCGCCGGTCTCGGGTTTGAACAGGGCTCCCTTGAACCCATTGGCAAAAAACTTGTTTTCGTCCGAATGACTTCCGTATGCAATGCTAACCATCAATTCGGTAACATCGTTGCATTGAATCCCATAGAGCTGAAGTGCATAATAAGCACTCAGCAGATTCTTCTTCTCAGCTTCAAAAGCTTTGGCGTCATTCGCTTCGAATGCATTGAACAAGGCATCGCCGTGCAATGTTTGTTTCACATTACTTTTCCCAATCATCGCCTGCATGAGTTCGGGCGAAACATCCGAAAAATCGGGTTCACTGGCAACCGCATTCGGATCATGCACTTCGTTGCCGGATGCATTCTGTGCATCTGATGCGAGGTCACTTGGGGAACTTTGGGCTTTCTCCTTTTGCTTTTCGTAGTTCTGCGCTTCAGTTACGCGTTTGATGAGGTCTTTGTTGTCGTTATATATGCCGCCCTGGAATATCGGAAATGCAATAGATGGATTCTTTTGTATGCGCGCCCAGACGATCAGTTGTGCTATGGCAGTTGCCTTGTCTGCATTCTGACCAAAGTGATTCACGACATTGGCAAATGCAGCTTCCGAATAGGGAATTAATCCAAGCGTTTTATAGTTGTTTTCGTATTCGTCTTTTGCTGTCGCTATATCTGCACTTGCCAGTTCTGTATCTGCAAGAACCGTTTGGGACGCGCCCTCTTTATGATGTGATGTCTCATCAGAATTCGTTGGTGAATCATTCTGTGACTGATTGTTTGCATACATTGGAGCATTGGCTGTACTGCCTGAGTCAGCAACAGCTTTCTGTGTATTTTTGCCATATTTCCCGTCGATGTTGTCGGGGTTGATTTTACCAAGCCCAAGATTCTTTTGAGCATGTGCAATTGTCTGCGCCTTATCTTCGTCTGTTGCAGGCACTGGCTTATACGCCGCCATGGCAATTTTTTGAATATCAGCATTAACCCTGGCACTTCTTCTTTTGTTATAATTCACTGCAGATGTTTCTTTTTCATCATCCAATAATTTGTCGCTTTGGACATCCGGAAGCAATTTAAGATTCTGTAATGCTTTTGTAACCAATGATGGTGCCTGCATTGGGCCATAACGATATGCAGAAGTGTCTGCATACTTGGAATCAGTGCCATCCTTTTCATTGTTTGTAGTTTCTGTCTGTGAATCTGATGCATTTGAAACTGTGTCGCCAACTGTTTGCAATGATTGCGAGTTTGACTTTAGTCCCACCTCATGTTCAACGATATACTCAATCAACAGATTCACACGCTGAACATTCGGTAATTGCCGTGAAACGTGGTCATCTTCCTTGAAAGCAATATATACCATTGCCTGTTGTTCGGGAGACAAACCTACAAAACTCGTACTCGACATCGAATTATCGATTCGTGAGTTCAAAGTTAAATCCTGCATGGCAACATGCTGGTTTTCCTGAGATGTTCCCTTTCTTTCTGCTTTAACCTCTTTATATTTGGTAAGATTATCAACCCAATAGTTCCTTGCCCAGTGTTCAAACATAAACGCTTGCGCTTCATCATTATTGACTAACTTTTCTGCCCATTGAACCCAATTGTCTAGCTTAACTAGATACTTGAATTCTTTTGATTTTGGAGCTTTATCACCGACCTGTTCTGGAATCATCACCTTTCCATTTTGTGTTTTCTTAACACTTTCTGGATTGTTATACAAATCTTTCAATTCGCAGTCGGGCAGTCCAAATCTAACATACAAATCATGTATATTATGCACATCAAAATGCGGTATACCAATACCCCCCTTATCATAATCAAATGCCCCCTTTCCAATATTCACTGACTGAAATGGCGAGGCTATTGCTTTATTTCGATATTCTGCTTCATCTGAATACTGAAACGGGTCTTGGGTTTGCAACGGTTTAGGTAGTGTTCCCGGCAGAATACCATAATTTGCCACACCAATGAGCAAATTGACCAGGCCATAATTCCCCTTAAGCACAAAACGTTTTATCATGTCGTAGGGGATGTTGCGCGGATATACGTCTTTACCGTTTTCGACTTTCTTATTTGCTTTCAGATAGGCAAGAAATTCCTTTACATCTGCGTCATAACCATTATTCCGATCTTGCAACAGTGCTTCAGTTTTATCAAGTTCGATATCAACGTCATTGTCACGGCGTTCGATGCTTTTCTTCAAAAAAGACAGTCTTTTTGGGCCAATGCCCATATTGTCGAGATTTTCATTTTTGAGTAACAGCTGCGTATTCTTACCATACTGCCCATCTATGGCATGATTGCCAAAACCAATATTCTTTTGTGCAAGGGCCACGAGCTGCGCATAATCTTCGGAATTTTTGGGTTTTCCTGTTGCCCCAGTTACTGCGTTGAGCAAATCAATATCCGCGTCAACACTCAAGCGATTATGCAAATTGTCTTTTATTTTCGCGTCCTTAACCTTCTTATAACGATCGTCCTTTTTTTTCTCCGCCTTTGACGAGTAAAAATCTTTTCCCAGATCTGCACTTTTGCCAGACAGCACTCGCTCAGGCAATGTAAACACCGAATCCTGAGCCGAATCATCACTTTCAGCATCCCCTGATTTTGCCAAGCCCTGGTTATCTGCCAACATTTCAAGCGCATATCCTGCATCATATTCGGATACAGCATCTAAAATGCCATCAGTTGCCAGGTTTGGCACATTTACTTCATCTGATTGAACCATATATAAGGAGTCGTCCATAGCTTTATCCGCTGTTGCTGTATTGTCCTGCTCTCCTCTCCGCTTGCGATTCTCGTCTCCCATACCACACTCCTTTATAATTACACGATAGTTTTCTGTTTTTCTACCCTAAATGCGCTTATTTCGCCCTTTGTAAACAACATATTATCTATTCGCCGAACCCCCTGCATTTTGTTCCGGTCCATGATTAGGATGATGGATCTGGCGGTTTGCCGTGAAGCATCTGCATTACTTCACCAGTTGGTGTATAATCTCGAAACACATGCAGTTTTCGGTTGGAACTGCATGGCCAGAACACGCGTTCTTTGCCGTTAAAAATCCACAAACCACATTTATGACTATCGTCTAGCGCACCCGAAATCTGACCGGAATGCACCATTCCATCCGATGGCTGCGCAAAGCATGAAGGGCTCGCCAGTGCTCCGACGCAGGCCAGCACATACGGCATCCTGCATAAAGGTAATTTAAATCTGCGTGATTTAAATCGTTTCGAATTTGTGGTGCCAAACCCAAACGATAGAGTTTGACACAAAAGTGCACGACTTTTACTAAAAAAGAGCTTGACAAAATATCCAAAAATGTGCATCAAGCAACGCGTCGTTGCGTCGTTGCGTCGTTGCGTCGTTGCGTCGTTGCGTCGTTGCGTCGT
>CAMKRB010000333.1 GCA_946415045.1 uncultured Myxococcales bacterium | reverse complement strand
ACCATGAAAAAAATAGCTCAAGACTCTTGACTTAAACCACGGTATCTACGGCGTTCCTCTTTGGGTGCATTTACCATCCCCCGGCGTTGCCGGGGGCTATTGATATTCAAGTCCTGATGGACTTGAACAAAATCATACAAAAGTAAATGCGGCAGCCCTGGTATTGCGGTTAAGGGTTTAACCTGTATCACACTTCTTTAATTTTACAGATGATTGTGCTATAGCGCACACGATTTGCGGCATCACAAAATGCATGCAAATCACTTCACCATATGTATTTGGGGACAAAGCAGACACGCCATGCTGATTCAGTTATTAAAATCCAAAATTCATCGTGCGACAGTGACCAGTGCGAATCTGAATTACCAGGGTTCTATTTCGATAGATCCAAAGCTTTGTGCGCTGGCTGGAATCGTGCAGTGGGAGCACGTTGAGATTTATAATGTGACGAACGGTGCGCGTTTATGCACGTATGTGATTTTTGGAAACGAGGGTGAAATCACGCTGAATGGCGCAGCTGCGCGCTGCGTGCAGCCCGGTGATAAAATCATCATTGCGACCTATGCCATGTTTGATCAGGCCGAAGCACAGGCGCATCAACCCACAGTCATCCTGGTAGATGACCAGAACAGGCCTTTGTCTGATTAAGATGAGCCATAAGCCACGAGCAATGAGCAATGAGCCACGAGTGATCATTGGCCAACTCGACGCCCGATGCCCGGCGCTCTTTGCCAGTATCTCACACTGGAAGTTCAGGTTTGTTGCTTGTAGTTGGCTAAAGAGCACTATAAGCCATAAGCCATAAGCCATAAGCCATAAGCTGTGAAGCAGATGATCACATCTTGAATCCCGGTGGTTTTTGGAATAATGATATCACCAAGGATCGTTTGAGTGACAGTGATGCAATAATATGTTTCGTCGCGTATCGGCGAGTGGCCGATAGCGACGAAGGGACGGCGTATCTGGCCGAAGGACAGATAGCCGGCCAATTTTAAACAAAAAAAGGAGATAACGATGAAGCGACGTACTCTGGTCACGGTGGCAGCGATTGCGATTTCGGCGGCAGCGATATGCGGACCTGGATGCAGTCAGCAGCAGGTGAATTATCCGAATTCAACCGAGCTGCCGGTTTCGCGGGTGGTGATGTATCAAAGTGGTATCGGGTATGTCGAGCGCACGGCGAAAGTATCGGATGATGAGCTGGTGCTGAGGATTCGGCCCGACCAGATCAACGATATCCTGAAATCGCTGACGGTGATTGACCGTGGAAATGGACGGCCGGTGTCGATTTCGCTGCCAGTGGATAAAAACACCCTCGACAGATTGGCACAGATTCCCGATCAGGTGCGCGACGGCGGCATCCGCTCGCTGTTGGAAGCGTTCAGGGGTGCCAATGTGAAGATTAAAACACGCGGGGCGAGCTATGAAGGCCGTGTCGTGGGCGTGGATGAGCAAAATAGAACGCGAGAGTTGAATATCTCGGTAAACGACACGGGAAAAAGCAATGACGACACCAAGGTGACGCTGCTCACGAACAGCAATGTGCTCGAAGTGATTCCGCTGAGCGATATCAAATCGGTTTCGCTGTATGACAAAAGTCTGGCGGATGGTCTGAACAAGAGCCTGAACATCAGTCTGAACGAGGGCAACTGGAAGCAGCTGGAGCTGGTGATTCGTATGGATTCGAATAAAACCCGCGAGCTGGCGATGAGCTATCTGGTTGCGATGCCGACCTGGAAACCGGCGTATCGCCTGGTTCTGGGCGATGGCGACAAAGGTACGCTGCAGGGATGGGCGGTTGTGAGCAACGTCACCGGTGCCGACTGGAACGATATTTCATTCTCGCTGGTTTCGGGACAGCCGATGAGCTTTACGTATGATTTGTATAAACCGCAGTTTTTAACTCGTCCGGATTTGTCGGGACTGGCAGCACAGAAAGCCGCTTCGCCTGAAGTCGTCGCATCGGGATATAATACAAATGCTGCTGCAAAACCGCGCATGGCTGCCCAAAAGGCTGCCGTTGCACCATCTTATGCGCGTGGTATGGCCGCCAGAGAATCTGGCGAAATGATGGATTTGGCTGTAACTGCAGATGAAGCGTATTTTAAAGATGATTATGACGAAGAAGAAGCCAAAATGGCGGCGATGGATACCGGCATTACATCCACTGAAATGGCCAACAGCTTTACACAGCTCGCCGAAAAAGCGCAGATTGGATCATTTGACGAATACAAACTCGCATCGAAGCTGACGATTCCCGATGGCAATACAGCGCTGGTCAACCTGATTCAGAGCGAACTCGTGGCGCGCGATACCAGGCTGATTAAGAGCGACGGCATTTATGGATTCGATGGATTTTACAAGGGTTGGCGCAACGACAAATCGTTCCAGACCATCGAACTCGAAAATAATACCGGAGTGGCGCTCGATTCGGGGCCCATCACGATTTATCGCGACAGTGCGGTGATCGGCGAAGGTTATCTGATGAGAACAGAGAAAGACGCGACGGCTTATATCACGTTTGCGAATGAGGGAAGACTGGCGGCTTCGGTGGTCGATACGAACCGGCAGTCCAAACAGCGGCTGGACAGCCTTCAGAATGGCCAGTGTGCATTTACGACAACCGAGATGCTCACTCATAAATTCAGCTTCGAAAGCCGCATCCAGAACAGCACGACGGCACTGATGCAGATCAATCGCCAGGATATCTGGACGCCAGTGGATTTCCCCGAAAAGACGGTGAAATCGACGGATAAATACATCGTTCCGGTCGAAGTTGGCGGCAATGAAACCGTTGAACTGGCGCTGACGATGAAACGGGATAACAAATACAACCGTCCGCTGGTTGGGCGACGTGGCAGTGCGAATTTGATCGAATGCCGCGATGCGGTGAAAAATGCGTTGGAAAACAACGAAATCCCTGCCGCAGATCGCAGTGATTTCGAGAAATTCGTTGCTGATGTCGAGGCACTCGATACGATTGCTGTCAAAACGAATTCACTGCAGCAGCGACGCGACGAAATCAACCGCGATCAGGCGTCGCTCACTCAGACACTTGCCGGATTGAAGGATATCAAGACATCGAACGCAGATTCGCTCAAAAACCAGTTGATGCAGCGTCAGAAATCGAATGAAAAGGCGCTCGTCGATATCACGACTGAACTGTATACCCTGCAGGTAGAGAAGGGTGAAATCGATTTGAGAATGCAGACGTATGCACAGACACTGAATTATATGCGGCAGCTGTAGGTGAGTTGACGGTCACTGACCGTCAATTCAGGGATGATAAGCCCCTCCCGAGTTCGCGGCATGCGGAAATCTGAGCGTAATGTAATACTGAAGGGTCGGCGGAAATTCCGCGAGTTTTTTTGCGCTCAGCAGCTGTATGCCGCGCTGCGTAAGTGAAATAAAGCCATTGTGTGATGTGATAATCCCCGCATCCCGCATGGCCCCTGTGAGCACCGGAATTTCGGCGGGATCCATATAATCGAGCAAACCAAAGGTCGAGATCTTCGTCAGTTCCGGTTCTCCGGTCGATCCGGTCAGAATGGCAGAGACTTTCTGCGCAGTGACTGGTAATCGTGCGTTCTGACAGCGAGCGAGTGTGGAGAGATATTTGAGCAGAACAAAGTGAAGAGGCTCTGGAGGGAAGGGACCGGGAATGCCCTGCTGCGGCCGGTTGGGGAGCGCATGACACAAATCGCAGTGATTGCAGCATTTGAACTGATTCGCATCGCGGCTGCCGAAATACTTTAGAATAAACTTTGTCCTGCAGTTATCGTCGTACACATAGCGAATCAGATTTTTGAGCTGGTCTTTGCTCACTCTTTTCTGGATATCGCTTTCGCGGGCCATGGTTTTGGCAAAATCGGCGGGCACTTCGCGATTCCACAATACCCAGCCGTCCTGAGAGATCGAAACGATATCCTGAGCGCGCATTTTGCGTATGGCTGTATCGACCTGCTGATGCTGTTTGCGTTCGAAATGGTCGAGGATATCATGCATTTCGAGGCGGCATCCGGGCACGGGGAGTCTGGATTTGGAGGCATCTGCGAACAGTTCCACCAGCGTTCGGTACACAGTCAAATCCGGACAACCGCCGTCGATGAAGTGCTCCTGAATCTTTGCATCGACTCCCGAAAACAGCAGCATACATTCGGCGGGCAGGCGATCTCTGCCGGCGCGGCCGGATTCCTGGGTGTAGGCTTCGACACTGGAGCTCATCGACAGATGCAGTACATAGCGGATATTGGGTTTGTCGACGCCCATGCCGAATGCCGTCGTCGCTATCAGGCAATGGAACTCGTCGTTCATAAACTGTTCCTGCACCTGCGTGCGCATGGCGGGCGACAGTCCCGCATGATAGAGTCCTGCCCGGATTCCGCGTTCCTTTAGGTAGGATGCGGCATTTTCGGCCAGTTTAATCGTCGACGCATAAATGATG
>CAMKRB010000332.1 GCA_946415045.1 uncultured Myxococcales bacterium | reverse complement strand
CCCAGTTCTTGAGTAATTTGTGTTTTTGAGGATTTGAGCGTAGCTGTCCTGCAAACTGATGAATGCAGGTTTGATAATAATCCCAGTAATTCTGATAGTATTGTTCACGCCCTGTGGTATATTCATTTTTGAGAATGGTGTCGATGAGGCTGGGGAATAGAAAACCAAATGCCCCGATTAAATTTTTGATTTCTGGTCGATCAAAGAACAAATCGGCGCGTGGTGAGAACACTGGAATGCCATTATATTCAAGCTTTTGAGCAAGTGCGGCTACTTTGTCATTTTTAACGGAACGTGCCAGTATGCATATTTGATTGTAGTCAGATAGAATATTATTTTCTTTGAGCGAATCGACAAAATCTATAAACGAATCACACCAAGACTCCATGTCGTTGCCCATTACGCGGACGACGCCAGGATATTTTGTATTCTTTTTCGTTTGGTGACCAGCATTTTCGATCGTTTTGGGGTAACGAAAATGTTGATCTGCAAATTGCTCCATCCAACGATTGTAAAAATCGATGATATCGGGATGGGAACGATAGTTTTTTGTGAGTTCTACTTTCTGACAGGTATATCTGTAATGTTTGGTTAAATGTCCCTTAAATTTCAAACGTTTTTTGGGGAATTTCTCTCGAAACCGTAGAATATTCTCAACAGTTGCGCCACGGAATCGATACAGGGCCTGATCGTCATCGCCAACGACGCATATCCTATTCTTTGGTGCCGCGAGTTTAAGGAGGATATCTTCTTGAATTCGGTTTGTGTCTTGATATTCATCGACGAAAATATATTCAAATTTATCACGTAATGTCTCGAGCACTTCTTCATTTTCCAAAAGATCAAGCATCTTCGTCTGGATAGATGAAAAGTCGATTGCATTTGCATCCGCCAGTATTAGTCCATACACACGGCAGATTTCAGCGATAATGCGGAGTTTTGTACTTTCGGACTGCAAAAGTTTGTATTCATCAATATTGGATTCATGAATTTTATTCAGCAAGTTTGCGATATTTTGTGCGAATGCCCAACCGCCCTTGAGGTCTAGTGTTTCGATATCAGGAATCGAATAGAAGTGCCTTGCATTTTGATAGATGATGTATTTCTGATCGAAATCATCCAATACACGATAGTTCGCATGGAGATCGGTATAATCACGATATTCTTCAAGAATGCGAAGAAATATCGAGTGAAGTGTCCCGATGTACATATCACTCGTGTCAATGCTGAGTGAATGTTTCAGAGCAAGATTCGTGATACGTGTGATAAGTTCTTTGGCCGCCTTTTCGGTGAACGTTGCCACCAAAATATTTTCGGGTTTAACACCTTTGTCGGCAATGAGATGAAATACGCGTTCGACAAGCGTATGCGTCTTCCCCGATCCAGGCCCCGCAATCACAAGCAGTGGACATTCAGTCGTTTCGACGACTTTTTGTTGTTGAGGATTGAGTTCGCTCATATCGCCACCCCCTCAAACTGGAGTGAGCGGCGTTTTATGCACCTATGGCAATTGACCGAGCAATCGACTAATCGGAAGAATGATGAATTATATTCACCCCCCCCATAAATTTAGGAATATTATTCATGTATCCTCCGCATATTTGATGCTAATGCAGATCGACCCGCGTCAGCACGAGCCATAACGGAGCGAATGTAACACAGGATGGAAGGGCGGGAAACAGCAAAAAGGGGCGGCGGCGTATTTGCCATATCGCGCCGTGCGGGCCGCACGGCGCGATTGGCAAATAGCCCGCCGTCAGCGCCCGCGTATCGCGCAGCGATAGCGGGCGTCGGTAGGTGCGTGTCGTGACACGCACCTTGCGCAGGGTGTATCGGCGACCTCACCTACCCCCCAGCCGCTTCGCGGCTGTCCCCCCTCCCTCTCCAGATTGGCGAGGGAAGTGGGAGCCGATAGCCCGCGCATATATAAATATATATATTAATTTTTTCGTTCCCGATAATGTTCTTCGGCAATTGCAACGGCTTTTTTGAGTTTTTCTGCAAGAACTGCTTTATCCGGGAGCTGTGTATAGTATTGTGCGACTTTAACCGGGCTGTTTTCATCGAGCATAAGGTACTGAATATGTTCGGTATTTCCTTCGGAACAGAGAATCAGGCCAATTGGCGATTCTTCCCATGCTTTGCGTTCGTTTTGATTGAGATAGCGCAGATACAAAAGCATCTGGCCTTCATATTCAGGTTTGAACTTGCCAATTTTGAGGTCAATGGCGATAAGACGCCGTAGCTCACGATGGAAAAACAGCAAATCGAGATGATAATCCACCGCGTCCACGGTAATGCGTTTTTGGCGAGCAACAAAAGTAAAATCTGCGCCAAACTCACGCAAGAAAGCTTCAATCTGCGAGACGATAGCAGTTTCAAGATCCTGCTCGGAAAAAGTATCGGGAAGCCCGAGCATATCGAGGAAATACGTACTGCGAAAAACCATGTCGGGGTTCAGCTGTTGTGTTTCCTTTGTCTGCTCCAGTTCCAGCCGGATGAGTTCTTCAGGCTTTTGGCTAATGGCCGTGCGCTGATATAACTGTTGGTCGATTTTGGCATCCAATGTCCGGGTGTCCCAATGCTCAAGTGCGCACATTTGCATATAAAACTGGCGTTCCAGGGCATTTTTCAGCCCCATCAGTGACCGCAGCTGCGTCCAACTCAATTGTGTACGCACTGCGTACACAATTTCATCCTCCGTGAAAACCGATGCAGCGCGCAGACAGTGCTGGAGTTTGTAAAATCCCCATCCATTCCCATATTTGGCGGTCAATTTGACTGCGAGATTCTTCACAACCTGCTTGCCATAAGAGGCACGCTGGTTGTCCAGAACATCCTCTTTGATCCGCTTGCCCACATACCAGTTGGTCATGCAGATTTCAGCATTGATATAAGTCGCCAGGCGACCTCGCGCCCCATCAATGATGCCGCATACGTCTGTGTAGAGCGCCCCTTCGTCGGTCAATGTTACCTGAGTTTTTTCATTCTTATCCATAC
The DNA here is from genome assembly GCA_946415045.1 of uncultured Myxococcales bacterium. GTDB lineage: Bacteria > Myxococcota_A > Bradymonadia > UBA4248 > UBA4248 > UBA4248. The sequence continues at coordinate 1,449 of CAMKRB010000332.1, read as the reverse complement.
TCGCCTCTCCGTAGCAATGGCGAGCCTTTCAGCCGGCCCGCGTTTGGCGAGTATCTTTATTCACTCGCTTTGGGCGAGCGAGTCAAGATGAAATCTTTGGGTATCGAACTGCATTGGAGAGCGGGTGCCAAGCGAGCTGTAGGCACGTGTCGTGACACGTGATAAGGCGAGCCCAAATACAGCAAATCCTTTCATATTATGATGCTATTAATTCTCCAAATCATTATCCGCATCTGTAATTTGTTTTGATAATATAATTCCATCGCGCGCATTAAGAGGGGAGACAACCTTTTTCCCTGTTTTATTCTCAAGTTCCAGCCGCGCATTTTGGGCAATTGTACCACCATCAATTGCATTTTGTATATGATCGGAAAAGGTCTGTGGGTCGCTCGATTCTGATATTTCTTTTGTGGAAAGTTCAGCAAGCATGTTTAGAACCAACTCTTTATTGGTCATATTATCGCGTAGATTCTCTTTTTTTAGTCCTTTGAATTCTTTATATTATTTCGAGGTTTTACCTGCCCACGTTTTATAGATAATATCAGTCAGCGTTGCGAACTGGACACCTTCCTGTAAACCGTGTTTTTTCCATTCGTTGGTCAGATCTTTTCGAATTTCGATGCTTTTTAATCTCTGATTAATCCAGCTATCCGAATAACCAAGCGCCTTGTACTCAAGCATGGCGCGATCAATCGTCAACTCCGGATCCTGCATTTCATCGAGTCGTTCTTTTGCAACCTGCGCCATCCACAGTTTAAACGGTTCAGCCTTGGGTGACGGAATCGACTGAATCAGACGAAAGATTTGTTCAGTGGTCATGCAGTCTGTCTTATAAAACTTCCCGTCACTGCTGGGCATTTTCAGTTGGTTACAATCTGTAACCAACTGGCTTCCTTCTTTTTTAAGGCGATTTTTCAACACTTTCCAGTAGTTGTTTGGGTTTGGACTATCCGTCAAAACGGCAACGACATCGACTACAGAGAAATACCATTCTTCTTTCTCGGCATCCCACAATGAACGAACTTTCCTGTCTTCGAACAGTTTGATATGCGTGTCTTTTTCCATAAGATAAACCTCCCTATTCATCATCGTTCCATGAAAACAGAGCCCCACTGGCGTCGGCCCTTTCTCGTTCATCGCTCGCTTTGAATGGCGAGTTAAGGGGATAATGGCGGGGCGGCGGCGTATCGCGGCCGGCAAACGCGAAAGCCCCCGCCAGCGCCCGCGTATCGCGCAGCGATAGCGGGCGTCAAGCGAGCAGTAGGCACGTGTCGTGACACGTGCCAAAGCGAGCCCATATACAGCAACGCCCGCGTATTGGCGATGGTACAGAGACGTGCGGACCGCGCGTCTGTACCATCGCCGATAGCGGGCGTCAGGCGAGCTGTAGGCACGTGTCGTGACACGTGCCCAAGCGAGCCCCAAATGTATTTATATATTACACCTTCG
>CAMKRB010000331.1 GCA_946415045.1 uncultured Myxococcales bacterium | reverse complement strand
CATGCGGCCGAGGCTTTGAGAGCTTTGGCCGATTTGGCCATGCAGCAGCAGCAGTTTGAGCAGGCACAGCTTTATGCCGATGCGGCGCTGTCGATCGATCGCGACGATCCCCGCAGTCTGCTTCTGAATGCCCGGGTTTTACATGCGTTGCATCGCGACGACGAAGCGATGAAACAGCTGAATCATGGCATCGAAAAGTCGCCGGATGATGCCGGCTTGTATCGCATGCAGGCGATGATTTTGATCGAATATCTCGATGTCGATCGCGCATTGAAGGCCGCTCAGAAAGCCCATGAACTCAGTCCGTCGGATTGCGGTGTACAAATCGTGTATGCCGATGCATTGTTTGCTGCTAAGCGCTTTGAAGATTCTGCATCGGCCTATGAATCTGCACGTCTGCAATGCAAATTGTCAGAGAAATCGTTGCAAAACCTCGCGAAATTGTATGAGGTTCATACACAGAATCCACAAAAGTCGTGTGAATTGTACAAACTATTGTGCGAGATGGATCCCGGCAATCCCTATTACAAAGCTTCGCGTGATTATCAGTGTTCGCTGCAGTGAATTTGCGACTTTTTTCGTTGAAATGTAGGTGTAAATGTGATATTTAGCGACTGTTTCGGGGGGATCCCCGAAAAGCTAAATGAATCTGTATTTACCGCCGGAACGGATGCGTTTCGGCGGTTTTGCTTTACTTTAGGATTGGAATCATGTCTGTTGAACGTCATCCAATGACACCGTATGGCTATCAGAAACTTAAAGAAGAACTCAAGCATATTCGCGAGGTCGATAAACCGGCGAATGTGCGGGCGATTGAAGAGGCGCGCGCACATGGCGATTTGAGCGAAAATGCGGAATATACCTATGCCAAGGAGCAGCAGGGGTTCATTTATGGTCGCGAAAAGGAAGTCGAAGCACTGATCGCGACAGCAGATGTGATTGATCCTGCGACGCTTTCCGGTGAACGCGTGGTGTTTGGGGCAACGGTGCATCTGCTGGATGTCGATACCGATGAGGAAGTCACCTATACCATCGTGGGCGAAAATGAATCGGATAGTACGCACGGACGCATTTCGATCGTCAGCCCGATTGCCCGATCGCTGATTGGCAAACGCGTTGGGGATGAAGCGGTAGTGAATGTGCCAAAAGGAAAACGCAATTTCGAGGTGCTTGATATCGAGTTTTTGAGCGTCGATACCTGGAAGTTCTAGGCTTGAAAACAGGGGGGCGATGAGCCTCTATCATTCTCTATCCATTGCGGATGGCGTATAAAAAAAAGTGCCGGCGTATTTGCGGCGAGCAAATAGCCGGCACCGGCGTGCGTATTTCGCCTGTGGCGAAATAGCACGCGTACCAAAAAATACATCAATAAAACATATATCCGAAGCCGAGCATAATCTCGTGGTACATATCTTTTATGCTGGCGTCCTTGGGATTTTCGACTTTGGCGTTTGAGCTGAGCTTGACTGTGCCGACGCCTTTGTATTTGGTGTCGATATATTTGAAATCGTAGCCGGCCTGGACGTAGATGCCTTTCCAGATATCGTACATGAATTTGAGGCCGATGTTGAGTCCCCAGCTGTAGTCGCGGGCGGTGCCGAGTTTGGCGAATTTTTTGAGATCGTCGTGGCCGGCGTTGATGTAGAAGCCGAGGTCGGTTTTGAGGCGCAGTTTGGGCAGACCGAGTGGGGTGGAGAAGGCGGTGCCCAGGTGGACGCCTTTGTAATCGTTGCCCAGATAGTAGGGATTTTCGTCGAGTGTATAATTGATGAGGTTAAATCCGAACATGAAGTCGAGCGCCATGCCGTCGGGGTTGAGGCGGCCGTCTTTCTTTTGCAGCAGCAGGCGGTAAATCAGATCGATGTTGAAGCGGATGTAGGATGTGCCGCACTTGAGGATGTTGTTGGATTCCCTGGTGCATTTGCTCACAGCGGTGGCGTCCTGGGTGGCGATGTTGGTGTCGAGAAAACCAAAGCCGACGCTGGTTTGCAGGCCGAGGCCCTGCAGATAATCGATATCTGTGAACAGTCCGAACGGGAAAAAGGCCACGTCAAAGCTGAAGACTGCGTATGCCTTGGTTTTGTGCGACATGTTCAGACGCAGTCTTGGGGCGTTGTCGGTGAAATTATAGTCGTGAATGGTGGGGCTGATATTGAATCCGATGAGGAAAACGGGGCGGCCGGTGCTGCCGGGGACTTTGCCGGCCGAAGTGCCGCTGTTCGGTGCAGGAAGAAATTTGACATCGTAAGTATTGGATTTGTCGAAAGCGATAGATTGCATCACGGGATCGCGGCCGGGATAAGTCAGGGTCCACTGTTCGATCAGTGTCGGGTCGGGGTCTATCACGTAATTATAAGGTGTCGTGCCCATCACGCTGCCATCGCGCATGACCGTTGCGCCTGTGGGATTTGAGGTGATGGTGATGGTGATATCCGGTGGATAGACAAATGGCGGTATATCACCGACGACGCTGTTGATGCCGCGAGCGACAGCCTTGACATCATCTTTGGTGACTTTTTTCTTTTTGAGAACGCGCTCCATCTCGGCGACGACTTCGGATGTGTTGGCGTTATATATGGTGATAACCAGGCTGGCGTTCTTTTTGCCGGATTCGTGCGAGATGATGACGAATGCGTCGTGGCGGGCTTTTTTGTTCATCTTGGGGATCAGAGCCGGATCCATCCAGTAATCGGGCTGCATCCCATGTTTGCGGGCGACGTATTCGATGTCGTCGTTATTGAACACCGTATGACCGTATTCGCTCACGGCATCGCGGATTTCCTGAGATCCTTCACTGTTGTTCAAAATGTCGGGAATATCGATCAGGCGGGTGGAATCCTGTCCGAAAGCAAATAGCGGTGCCGTGCACAAAAAAACAAAAAACAGCGCATATGCGAGTTGCCGCGCGAATCTGACTGTTTGGTTCATATTACTCCTCCATGGCGAATCAAACAGTCTGAATTATCTAATAATCTGAGCGAAAGATCAACACGTCAGGTTGAACTGGTTTTTGCATGGCTGAATTGTGACTAGTTCACATTGTCGATTGGTGGAGCGAATCCCGTCGAAACAGATGTCTCGTCGCACAGCCACTGGAAATTGTCGATAAGCACGGTGGAATCGAAGAGTGCGTCGCCCGTATCCCAGATATAGAAATCGAGGTTAAAGACCTGGCCAGGGGTGACTGGAGCTTTGGTCGTGAGCCAGGCGGTACCGCCGCCGCGATTGGATGTGGACTCCAAACCTTTCTGCGTTTGCTGGTATGTTCTGCCGCCATTGTAGGGATCGGGATAATAGGCATAAAGCTCGTCGTTGCCGTCGGGGCAGGTGCCGCATTTATTGTCTGAGCCACAGGTCAAATTGGCCGGGCAGGTTCGTTGGGCTGTGCTGTAAAACTGATTGCATCCAGGTGCCTCGCACGTCGTGAAAAATGCGCTGTTTACTGAAATCGGATTGTTCAGCATATCGAATGAGATATTGCCGTCTTCATCGTTGAGTCTTTCGTTGCCGTTTGTATCGGCGATGGCATTTCCGTTTTCGTCGGTCAGGATGGCGAGGAAGAAATCATTAAATGGCGAGCAGATGTAGAAAGGATACTCGCGGGTAAAGAAGCGGAAATCAAAGCTAAATCCCTGGGCTTCTTCGGGGGCTCGCATTTTGATATGCAGTTTCAGCGAATCGTTGATTGAACTGTCTGCTTCGCACAGCGAGTGGGTATTGAGACCGCTGCCGTGAATTCTCCTGTAGACCCGTGGCAGGCTCTGTGGATTGAGCGTGTTGAATTTGTTAAATTCTTCGTCATTCATGACGATCGATCCTGCGGCATCGTCGGCACCGCCCGAAGACAACATGGCGAACGTCTTGCCGGAACGTGGTGAGATGAGCTTTTCGCCGGCTTTGCTATACATGCCGTCTTTGATGTTGATCTGGCGTCTGTAGACGGTTCCGGAACTGTTCTGTGTGAGGGTGACTTCGAGAATACCGGCTTTGCCTGATGCACTGGTCACTTTTTCGAGGCAGTTGTCCATGGCTTTGACGAGTAATTCACCGTCCTGATTCGTTGCTTTGGTGTTGCTGTCGATTGGAGGGAGCGTGTAGACGCCTGGTTCACTGCACGATTCTTTTTTGAATGAGCAGGTGTTTTCACCGCCTGTATTGCCGCAAGGCTGATCTTTATCTTCGTCGATTTCGCCATCACAGTCGTCGTCAATGCGGTTGCCGTCGCAGTCAACCGTGTTGCGGGGATTGACGAGATCCGGACGTGAAGTGGCGCACATCCTGGAATTGTCGCAGCAGTCTGTTGGCTGGGATTCGGGGGCGCACAAATAGAATCCGTCACCATCCTCGTCCTGGCGTGAATCGGCAATATGGTTGCAGTCTTTGTCGAGTGTTGATCCGGCTTCACAGATATAGCTGGTGTATGAAGGAACGACCATCCCCTCACAATTGCTCCAGGA
>CAMKRB010000330.1 GCA_946415045.1 uncultured Myxococcales bacterium | reverse complement strand
GGTGGCGTTTGGGGATCTCCTTCCAGCTGTTCGACTGTGTCCTGTAATTCGGCAGAAACCAATTGCGGTGTCTGTAAGAATGGTGCACAACGATGTAATATCCACACACCACAAACCTGTACAAATGGCGGCTGGCAGGATGGATCGGAGTGCGCTTCGAATCAAATCTGCAGCAGCGGCAAATGTGTTTCATGTGGCATTAATCAACATGAGTACAATAATACTTGCGAAGACGATAGTCCGACAAACTGTGGATCTCATGGAAATGACTGTAGCACAGTGATTCAGAATTCAGCCACTACAAACTGCAATTCGGGGACGTGTGAAGTAATATCATGTGTACCCGGTGGGGGAGGCACTAATGCCTTCATTCCATATAATAATGTTTGTGCAGTACAGGTTAGACCTTGTACTGGAAATGGAAATAGCTATCTTTGCGTGAGTCCGTCATCTGCTGGCTGCAATGGTTCTGCTACCGGGTGTTTCGAGTATGGCACGACGAATTATCATTCGGGTTCTACGTTCCTGTACCAGTGCTCAACTGATCCCAGAGTGTATTGTTTTGATAAAGGTTCTTGTAATGATTATGCACTATATTTAAAAAACGGTGGTTGCGTCGTTTGGTAATGATCATATAAGATAAGGAAAGCCGCGTATCGAGCTGCAGTGACGTTTATAAAACGTCACTCGGCGAGATAGCGGCTTTTTTGTGACGCGTATGCCGCGATGCGGCATAGCGGCACGACAGATGAATGCATATGAAACCAATCACTTGACACCATGAGAATAAACACAGTATGATAAAATTGCCTGTAATGTATCGTTATGTTGCAGACAATGGATTGACTTTTTTCTCGCCTTTTGGCGTGTAGGTATAAAAATTCATGGCAGTGAATCTTAATCAAACCGCCGCAAATACTGTGAGAACAACCGTTTCCACAATTTCTGCGGCGTCGGCCGGAACCGTTCGTTCCGTGTCGTTGATGGTTGCCGGACAACGCATCACCATTCGCACCGATCAGAGCGAAGAGTATTTGAATGCGTTGGCTGCTGAGGTCAATGGGCTGGTCGATTCGTTACGTAAGGATGCGCCCGGCGCTGGTATGCCCCAGCTCATGTCTTTGGCAATGGTGATGCTGGCCGATCGTGCGTGCGCCGCAGAAAAAGCAGCGATGCGCGAGTCCGACAAGGTTGAGCGCCATATCGAGCGCCTCACCGGCATCCTCAATGCCCTCGAAGACGGCAGCTATCAAAAGTAATCTCATCATTTACAATTTACAGCAGCCCCGCGCCGTCATTGTGAGTGGCGTTGGGGGTGTCTGTGTGCATCATGTTTTTTAGGCTCAAGGGAGAAAAATAATGACGACAATGGTTTGGGCTTTTATGGCTCTGGTTGCCGGCGCTGGCGCTGGCACGTATATTGGCAAGAAAATTCAGCAAAAACAGGTCGAAACGCAATTCGGTTCGGTTGAGCAGGAAAAGGAACGCCGTCGTGCTGCGGCCGACCAGGAGGCTGAGCAGATCAAAGCGCAGGCGCAGCAGGTGCTCGCCGAAGCTGAGCAGAAACGCAGCGAAGCGCAGGCAGTACTTGAGGAAGCCGAGAGTACGCGTACGCGCACGACTGATCTCGAGAATCAGGCGAAAGAGGCGCTCCGGCTTATCGAAGAATCTGCGCAAACCAAGTACACAGAACGCCTGAAAGAAGCCGAAATCGAAATTCAGCGCAAGACGCTCGAACGGCAGGATGCGCTCGAAAAGGAGGAAAAACGCCGTCTCGAAGCCGTCATGCAGTCTGAGGCGCGTCTGGTTAAAAAGGAAGAATTGCTCGACAAACGCTCAGAATCCCTCGACGCGAAAGAAAACGAAATCAAGACCGTTGAAGCCAACATCCGCAAGGCTGTCAAATCGACCAAGAAGCGCATTAAACAAAGCGAGGAGATGCTCGAAGAAGCCCAGCATCGTCTGGAAGAAGTGAGCGGTATGAGCGCAGAAGACGCCAAGAACATGCTAATCGAATCGATGACGAACGACGCCAAACTCGAGGCAGCTCGCATCGCGCGTCAGATCGAGGACGACGCCACAGCCGAAGCCGAGAAACGCGCCAAGATGATTCTGGGCGTTGCAATGCAACGATTTGCCGGTGATTACGTCGTCGAACGCTGCGTGCGCACCATCAATCTGCCCAGCGACGAAGTCAAGGGCCGTATCATCGGCCGCGAAGGCCGCAATATCCGCAGCATCGAAGCCGCAACCGGCGTCGATCTCATCGTCGATGATACGCCCGAAACCGTTGTCATTTCTGCATTTGATCCGATTCGCCGCGAAGTCGCCGCGCAAACGCTCAAGCGCCTGATTGCCGACGGCCGCATCCATCCGGGCCGCATCGAAGAAACCGTTGCCAAGGTGAAACAGGAAATCGACGAACGCATCCACGAAGCCGGCGATCAGGCCTTCTTCGAACTCGGCATTCAGAACGTCGATCCCGAAGTCATCACGATGATCGGCCGCCTGAAATACCGCACCAGCTATGGCCAAAACATCTGGCGTCACTGCATCGAAGCCGGCTGGCTGTGCGGCATCATGGCTGCAGAACTCGGTCTCGACGTCAAACTCGCCCGCCGCGTCGGCCTGCTCCACGATATCGGTAAAGCGATGGATCACGAACAGGATGGCTCACACGCACTCATTGGTGCCGATTTCCTCAAAAAACATGGCGAATCCGCACTGGTTGTCAACGCCGTCGCCGCGCACCACGCCGAAGTCGAACCCGAATCCATCTATGCGCACCTCGCCATGGCCGCCGACGCCCTCTCCGGTGCCCGCCCCGGCGCCCGCCGCGAAATCCTCGAAACTTACATCAAGCGCCTCGAAGACATCGAAAAAATCAGCCTCTCATTCGAAGGCGTCGAAAAATGCTATGCCATTCAGGCCGGCCGCGAAATTCGTGTGCTCGTCGAACCGTCTATCATCAACGACGAACAGGCCAGCGTTATCAGCCGCGATATCGCCCGCCGCATCGAGCAGGAACTCACCTATCCCGGCCGCATCAAGGTCTGCGTGATTCGCGAGACGCGCGCGGTCGAGACCGCTCGCTAGCCTCGCTATCGACCTGCGGTCGATACGCTTCGGCAAGGGCAGCTATGGCTTGCAGCCATACGCTGCCCTTTTCTTTTAGCTTTGTACGGCGACCGTGTTGTTCTTATTATGTTTTGGGTGATTAGCTAGTCTGTCCGGGTGTGCCGCAGGCACACCTGGTTACTGATGCAGAGGTGACGCCTTCCAGGCGTTTCTTATCATTGTATCGCTTTGATGTGTCATGATCATTTTGATGTTATCAACGCGCTTGCCGTACAGCGATTTTCTTTTTCGGGCGCGCCTGCGGCGCACCCGGTCCCACCCGGTTATTCTAATCAAATAGCGAGCGTATGCGCTGATATAATTCGCCTTCGCCAAGCAAATCAAAGCATCTGGGCGATTTTGATAAATCCGATTCATCCGTAAATTGTATATCGATGGTTACGAAGTCCAGTGGTTGAGCGCGATCGACCTGTTCCAGCCATTCTATCAATATCAGTGCATCGGGGTCTTCAATCACATCCCAATAGCCCGTCGATTCCAGCTCCTCGAGTGTCGAAAGACGATACAAATCCAGATGATTGATGGTGCGGCTGCCAGACTTGTATTGATTGATAATGGTAAACGACGGAGAACACACATTGACCTCGGTTTGCAAATAGGCATTGGCAATGCCGTGGACGAGCTGTGTCTTGCCGATCCCCAGTGTGCCTCGCAGTGCGATCACATCGCCGGGTTTTAGCAATGCGCCCAGCTGTTTTCCGAATTCGATGGTTTCTTCTAACGATTTACATATTTTGGACATGTGGATTTGTCTCCTGAACGCCAATTGTCCGGGGTTACCCGGGGGTACGCGATACCGCTCACCCCCGGCTAAAGTCGATGGTTGCGCCACTTCGTGGCGCGCCGACATTTATGGGTTGCGCTCGCACGGGCGACCACACGGGGTCGCCCCTACTCGCTATGTCACTCTGTTATTCACTATTCACGATTTCCCCTGGTGTGTAGAACATGCCAATCAGATTGGTGCGCACCATTTGAATGACCATATCCGACCGCATGATGGCGATATTTGACGCGGCTGTCGGCCTGTTTTCGAACAGCGCCTGATAGAGTACATGCGGCTGCAGCGGGGTTTGCGTGTCGATGGCGTACATCTGTCTGTCTTCTCGGCGGTTTTCATCAAGTCCGGTCAAAAATCCCAGCCGCTGCTTTAGAAATCCTTCGTCTGAACGATAATAAATCGTCGATAATGTGCTCATTTCCGGCAACGAACGCAATTGCTGCAGGGCCCAGATAACATTGTATACAATCTTTGGATCCTTATCGCTGATTCTGGCATACAGCAACGGGGCTGCAGATTGTATTTGTCTTTTGCCTGCTG
>CAMKRB010000329.1 GCA_946415045.1 uncultured Myxococcales bacterium | reverse complement strand
TTAATGAAGTGGTTACCGTGGATCCCACGCTTGAGGAAGGTACCATTAAAATCACTCGCTATGGAAAGCCCGGATACAAGATGGTGCGATCCCGCGTGTTCGATGAAAATGGTAAAAAGCGAACCGAACGTCTGCTGATGGATACGTATCAGTCACAAACCCAGCAGGTTTCCATCGCTCCGGATGTCGTTTATCCGCCGCCTTGATTTTGTTTTTTTTTTTTTTTTTTATTGGGTGGGGGGAACCTTTTCTTTTGTGCCAAAAGAAAAGGTTCCCCCCACACCCCCTTCCAAAAGAAAAGCAATATATTGAAAGCAGTAATTGAATAGGTGCCTTATATTTACAGGGGGCAGTGGCCTGCGATGGGCGTGGGGGAGATGAGTTCCTCCCCCTTCCATAAGAAAAGCAGTATGGGAGGGGGAATAGTGAATCGTGAATAACGAATTACGACGCGCCACGCAGCGGCATACCATCAGCACGCTGAAGGCGTGCAATGTCACAGCTCGGGGTAAAACTCCGGGAAATAACGACGCGCCACGCAGCGGCGCAACAATTAACATTGGATTGAAATGGGAAAGCCAATGATCACCGTACCAAAACCAAAAGAAATCGCGATTGCGCCGAGTCTGCTGTCGGCAGATTTTTGCAAGCTTGGCGCTGAAGTAGAGGATTTGACTGCAGCAGGCGCAGACTGGCTGCATTTCGACGTGATGGATGGCCGGTTTGTTCCGAATCTTTCGATAGGCATTCCGGTGCTGTCGTGTTTGCGCAAATGCACGAAACTGCCGATCGACGTGCATCTGATGATCGTCGAGCCGGATAGCTTGCTGGGCGCATTTGCCAAGGCAGGCGCCGATACGCTGACTGTTCAGGCCGAGGCCTGTACGCATCTGCATCGGACGCTTCAGAATATTCATGCGCTCGGATGCAGGGCAGGCGTGAGTCTGAATCCGCATACGCCGATCGACCTGCTGGAATACGTGATTGATTTGATGGATTTTGTGCTGGTGATGACGGTGAATCCCGGATTTGGCGGACAATCGTATATCGATGCATGTACCGCAAAGATCGCACAGATTCGCGAACGGTATCCGGAGCTGCCGATCGAGGTGGACGGCGGCATCAAGTTCGACACGATATCGCGGGCGGCTAAGGCTGGCGCGAACATTTTTGTGTCCGGGTCGGGTGTTTTTTCGCAGCCGGATTACAAAGTTGCGATAGCGCAGTTAAAGAAGCTGGCAGCGGATAAGTAGTGGCGGCCGATCTCGCGGCGCTGGCGGGGGCAGTTGATGTGAAAGTGTGATGTTTTTTTGGGGGTGCTGAGTTTTTACACAATCAGTAATTGAATAGTGAGTGAGTTGAGATAAACACTTGAAATCTTGATGTGGATGGATGTATTTGAATAGGCTCCGATTTGGAGCGTTTGGCTATTTTGCTGTTTTTTGGAACGGATTGCAGAGACTGATTCTGCATGAGAATTGAATAGCAGATAAAAAAAGTGGCAGAAGACAAAGAAAAGACGCTGCAGGCAGCGCAAAAATATGTAGATAAGCGGCAATACGACAAGGCGATCCGAGAGTATCAGAAGATATTGCAGAGCAACCCGGACGATCTTCGAGTGATGCTTCGGATGGTGCCATGCTACGAGAATCTGGGGAATAATGCCGAAGCCGGTAGTATTTGCCAGAAGATCGGTTGTCAGTATCGAGCGGATGGAGCGTATCAGAAGGCGCTGGCCGCATTCAAGCAGGCGCAGCGGTTTTTGCCGGACTCGGATGAAATCGCGATAGGCATGGCGGAGCTTTATAATGCGCTTGGACTGCAGCATGAAGCAGTGAACCAGCTGGAAGCGTGTCTGGAGCGCTATCAGAATGCGCAGGATTCGGAAAATTACGTTCGGATTTTGCAGATGATGGTGCGCGTAGACAGCGAGAATGTTCCGACCCGAATTCAGTACGCCCAATACCTGGTTCGGGCAGGAGATTTGGATGGTGCAGCTCGCCAGTATACGCTTGCCCTTGCCCAGCTTTTGAGCAAGGAACGTTATGTGGATTATATCCAGACGGCACGAGATTATCTGAAGCTGTCGCCGAAAGACTCGGATGTGCTTGTGAATCTGGCGCGCATCTATATCAAGATGAATCGTTTTGGGGATGCGGTGGTCTTTTTGTCGACCCTTGCGCCGGAAGATCGGACGCCCGATGTCCGCGAACTGCTGGTGAACTGCTATATCAAGCTGCATCGAGAAAGAGAAGCAGTACTTGAGCTGAAAGCGCTTGCCAGACAGTATGAGCAGGAAGGCAATCGCCAGGATATCATTGAGGATGTGTGGCATCGAGCCCAAAAGCTGGCTCCGGATGATCCCGAGGTCAATGCGGCATTGAACAATGATCCCCCGATGCTTTCGGAAAGTGCGCTCAATGTTATCACACCGGATAGCCCAAGTGAGCCGTCTTATGCGCAATATGCGCAAAGTCATGTATCGTCCGTGTCCGGAATGGGCGATCCCGGAAACGAGCGAGTGATTCGCAGCCGAATGTCACAGGCAGAGTGGTATTATAAATCCGGAAGCCTTCCCGAAGCACGCCAGCTTTGCTTGCAGGTCATTGATCTGGATGAGCAGTACTTGCCAGCGCTGAACATGCTTTTGGAGATATACAGGACGACAGGCGATAAGCTGTCTCTCGCACAGTGTGAGCGCAAGATTGCAAAGGCCGTATTTGACGAGTCTCCTGAAGATGCAGCCCGTCATATTTTGACTGCGGAACGCTATACGCCAGGTGCATGGGAGAATTATAACCTGATGCAGGTGTTAGGGCTGGATCCCGCGCGATATGGATTACGTCCGCCGGTGGCTTCTTCACCGTCACGTCCCATCAGCCGTCTTGGTGTTCCACCGATTCCATCGAAACTACCCGGTGTTAAACCGTCGGTTCCGCCGCCCGTGCCCAAACCCGGTGGCGCTGTGCCGATGACCACGAGAAAACTTGTCCGTACCATTGAGATTCCCGAGCCGATTCAGTCTATTCCGGGCGATGTGCTCGACGAGCTCAAGACGCTCGAACAGAGCCAGGTACCGAAATCGATGTTTAAACCGAACGGTCAGAACTCGGGTGTATTTCCCAGACCACCAAGCAAAACGGATGCAATGCGCGTCCAGCGTGCCGTAGAAATCACGGACGATTCCAATCTGAACGGCATATCATCGATAGGTCGTGCTGTTTCGAATGATCTCGATGATGCATTTCAGAATATGTTCACAGGCGCACCAAAAGCGACTCCGTCGGGCATCAAACCGGTTGAAGTACCGCTTTCTGTTCCAAAACCACAGGGAATTCCTGAAGACGATCGCCAGAAGGTGATGGATGCCATTCAGGAAATCGATTTCTATGCTTCCCTGATGCTGACGGAAGACGCCGAAAAGATGCTGAATGGATTGATCGAGAAATATGGTGATGTCGATATCATCCATGAGGCAAAACTGCGTCTTGGTATGTAAACCGTATTCGGGTTTTGTGCACCTGATGCATTTGTGATGCAGCAGTCATCTTTGTTTGATGTATTGCTGCAGCCTGTGCATGCATGAAATCCGTCTACAGAATCATAATTCCATGACCGCTGTTCATGCAGGATGCGGAATGGCGGTGACTAACATTACGAGACTGGATTTGAAGCAATGAATAAGATAAATTATTACAATCAGGATTTGGATTTCAAAACACTTTCCGGCCTGATTCGCCGTTCCATTCATCTCTATGGTGAGCGTCCGTTTTTTGGTGTAAAACGCGAGGGTACTTATGAATGGATGACGTATTCGGAATTTGGGATTCGTATGCGCAAAATGCGCAGTCTTTTGAAATCCTGTGGTCTGAAAAAAGGTGATCGGGTCGCCCTGATTGCGAACAATTCGATAGAATTTGCGCTGACTGCGTATGCATCCTATGGTCTTGGGTGCGTGATTGTACCGATGTATGAAGTACAGAAAGTCCAGGATTGGGAGCACATTTTCAGTGATTCACAGCCCAGACTGGCGGTCGTGAGCAACGATACGATTCGCGAAAAAGTTGAGGGTTTGCATAGTCCCGGTCTCGAGCATCTGTTCGTGATTCGCCCGACGGATGCATCAGCGGAAAGCCTTGCTTCGCTTATCGATAAAGCGGAACTGATGGACGATACAGATGATGAGGATGTTTCCGAAGATGATTTGTGCGATATCATCTATACAAGCGGTACAACAGGACGTCCGCATGGCGTGGAACTGACACATCGCAATGTTGTACAGAATGTTATCAAGACGGCGAATGTATTTAATATTTCCTGCAAAGACAGAATACTTTCCTTTTTGCCGTGGGCGCATGCATTTGGAAAAACAGTGGATTTCCACATTTTTCCATCGGTCGGAGCAGCCGTGGGTCTAGTGGAGAATAACCGCACGATCTCGCAGAATCTGCTTGAAGTGAATCCGACGATATTGTGTGCTGTTCCAAAGATTTTTAACAA
>CAMKRB010000328.1 GCA_946415045.1 uncultured Myxococcales bacterium | reverse complement strand
ATTAAAATTCTGGAAGATAATAAAACAGGACCACGAATTAAAAGCTTCGAAGATCTCGAAAATAACTTGAAAAGCGATGAGAATGGAGCCTGGCGTTACTTTAAAAAAGGCAAGATGTTTAACCTGCGCACAGATATCGGATTTGATGCTTTCAACCATGAGGCGTTTGTTGAACAATGGAATGCGGCAAAAGAGCACCAATTGCGATTGGTCGATAAACTGCAAAAGGGCGATAATCTGTTTTTTGTTTTGAACCCCGAGGACCGCTATAAAACTAAAAATATTAAAGATGATATAAAAACATCAGATAACAAAAGTAAATCCGGAAAGAAATAGCCATTTGTCCAAATCATCACAGCAATCGACACCAAACGCACGCTGGTACGAGGAGATAAAACATGACTGAATCGCTCAAAAAAGAAGAGATTGCAGACCTTAATCTCAATAGGAATATCTACATCGAGGCGTCGGCGGGCACGGGCAAAACCTATACGATACAGCAGATCGTCGCCCGCATGATCCAGCTGGGTACGGCGCTGAACCGCATCCTGCTCGTGACTTATACCGAAAAAGCAGCCGGAGAGCTCAAGGACCGCATTCGCAATAAAATCGATGAAGTCCTCACCACCGGGATTCTCATTCCTGATACGGATTCAAAGCTCACAGATGAACAGCTGGGTTATTTCGAAACGGCCAAACGCGACATCGATGGTGCGCAGATTTTTACCATTCATTCGTTTTGCCAAAAGACGCTCAGGACGTATGCATACGACGCATGGCGTCCGTTTGACATGCAGCTCATCGACGACAAAGCTGTGAAAAACCTGATTGCCCGTAAAATACGCGATGACTGGCCGACCAATCCTGATTACCGGAATCTCCTGAAAGGCTGCGAGGATGACAGCGATGACGCCTCCGATTCGGACCAGGGCAATCCCCTCGATAAAACGATCGAAGACATCGAGACAATTCTGGTCAGTGCCATTCCCAAATACTTTTTGGATCACGAAGGAAAAGAACATCCCGGGATTATTGCATTGGTGGAACCGGAAGAACCGCCGAAAGATTTCGATGGATTGATGAAAATTCCGGAATTTAGAAAAGTGATGAATGTCCTTGTTAAATATCCGACATGTAAACCGTCCAAAACAGGAAAAGCTACAATCGGGCAATTAGTAGATGTTCTCCGGAGTTGGACCGCACCAAATAGTTTGTTTGATGGCAGAAGTTATAATGCAAAAAGTATTGATGACCTTGGCTGGGATTTGGAACTCTATAATGCATATAAACAATTACTGACGATTAAAGATGCATTGTTCAAAGAGTATAAAACGCAATACCCTGCTTTACTCAAAAAATATCAACTCAATCTCTTCCTCTGCCACGAACTCCCCAAACTCTATCAGGAATGGCGCAAGGAAAAGGCCGATCACCAATATGAATCGTATCAAGACATGATTCACGTCGTGCACCAGGCCGTTGCACTCGATGAGGGGAGCACGCTCGTCGATCAATTGCGAAAAGACTATCAATACGCCATTATCGACGAATTTCAGGATACCAACCGCCTGCAGTGGGATATCTTTAGAACGATTTTTATGGGCGACGAGAAACATCCACTCAAAGAGCACGATCATTCGCTGTTCGTCGTCGGCGATCCCAAACAGTCGATCTATGCATTTCAGGGGGCCGACATTGCCGTCTACCGGGATGCCATTGCAACCATTGGCGACGGCCGGAAACTCGACACGAATTATCGTTCGACAAACGAGATGATCGAAGCCTGCAATGCCCTGTTTGATTCGGAGACTGGCTCGAAATTCTTTACAACGGACGAACTCACATTTTCGAAATCGAATTGTCCTAAAAAAGCCAAAGCCAAAACAATTTATAATGGTATCGAGACCAACCCCGTCTGGATTTCCAGGGAAAACATTTCAGAATACGATTTTGCAACTTTTGCGGCCGAAAAGATCGTCGATTGCTGTTCACAAAACAGTGACGGCCGTACACGACTGCAAATCTTTGACAAGAACAATCCAGGCGAACACCGCAATGTCAGATTCTCGGATTTTGCCATTCTGCTGCGCACCAAAACCGAGTTCCTGCCAATGGAGAATGCGCTTAAAAAGCTCGGCATACCGTTTGTTCACTACAAAGACGCCAAGCTGTTCGACAGCCGCGAATGTATGCAGTGGATCGCATTGTTTAAGGCCATTGATGCCGACGATTTTGCTGCCTATAACCGCAGGCTGCTCAACGAAGTCCTCATGACCGACTTTTTCCTGCCCTCAGACGATGCCTTTATCATTGAAGATTCTAAACCAAACACCGACTCGGAATCCACTCGCTCGAAGCCCAACAAATTCTATTCCGTCAGCAGCCGGTATTATGACGATCCGACCTGCCCTGAACGTCTGCTGCTGTCCAAATACCATGCATTGGCCCGCAAATACCGATGGGCCGAGCTTTTGGAATGTATCTATCGCAATTCATCCATCGAAACCCGCACGGCGCGCGATCTCTCCAAACTTCAGTCGCTCGCCAAATTCCAGCAGATCGGCAACTATTGCATCGAATATTTGTATGCGCATCGTTGTACGATTCAGGACCTCGTCAAACACCTCGATAACCTCCAAAAAGCTGAGGAAGGAACGAGCGATCAGGATGGTAATCTGGTGGCGCGCAATACGGATTTTAATGCCGTTCAGCTCATGACGATTCACGCCTCGAAGGGGCTTGAATTCCCCATTGTGATAGGCTGTGCAGGATTCAAAACATATTTTGATCGCGCAAAAGGCCCATTTGCTTACCACGACAGCATCGAATCATCGGATCCCTCATCATCCGTGGTCCGTCAGTCATATAAAAAAATGGGCTTTGATAAAAAGTCGAAAGAAGCGCAAAAATTGGAAGATATAGAAGAGTGGAAACGCCTGTTCTATGTCGCCTATACGCGAGCATCATCATTGCTCATTCTGCCAAGATATGGGAAAATCTGTGATGCCTTTTTAAAGGAAAGCATTGATAGTTTTGCCCGTCAGAAAGACCATTGTACTTGCTTTGATGATTGGGAACCGCCAAAGATTAAACGACAGATAGAACTGAAAGATCAGGTTCAGAGCATATTAAAAGCGTGCAACGAAAACCATTTGGAAGAGGCTGATCGGGATGAATCCATTCAGGCACTGCAAAGTCAAATCGGCAGCAAGAGCCTGTATCAACACTCGTATTCATCGCTTGCGGCAAAAGATGAACACCAGAAAGTTGCGCTGTCGCACATCGTTTCCGATGCCACCGGCAGAATGGCCGATATTGCGGGCGAAACCGACGAATCCGATAATCCGCAGTCCACACTGGAATCGCAATTCATCCTTGAATCAAAAGTCGATCCGCAGGACAGCCACTTCTTTGTTTTGCTCAAAGACGGCTATCGCACAGGTGAGACGAATGCGATCGATGAGGATTATCCGAGAGGCCGCCAGCTGGGCAATGCCATTCACGAAGTGTTTGAAAAAATCGATTTCGCCAAAGCACGCATGTCTTTTGAGCAATTCAAAAACGATCCCGATGTCTTCCGCCTCATCGATCAAACATACAGCAAATTTGGACTTCCCATTGCTCAGCATGACAATTGGCTGCTTACTACGCTGCAATTGGTCTGGCACACGCTGAATGCCAAACTGCCCGAAATACCGGAAATCGACGCATTGGATGGTGATAAAGCGACCAGGACAGCTGAGGATTTCACCCTTACTAAAACAGGCTTTTCGCTCAAGGATGCCTCGATTGACGGCAACCATTTCCCCGAAGTCGAATTCATGCTCAAGGGTGATGCGGATGCCTGTCCCCCCGGCGAATCGGATTATTTCTTTAAGGGATTTATCGATCTGCTGTTTGTGCGCACCATTCGTGGACAGAAAAAATATTGTATTCTGGACTGGAAATCGGATCGCATGCCCGATACGGAATATACCAATCCCGGTGCCATACGCGGCAAGGTCGATCGCGAATATTCCGTTCAGCGCGTATTGTATTCGTATTGTCTGATGCAATGGCTCAAACAGTTTTATGCGCAGAATGAAGGCGAATCCGAAACTGACTATAACGAAAGGTTGTTTAGGGATCATTTTGGCGGGATTTATTATGCATTTATCCGTGGATGCGCAGCAGAAACATCGAACGGCATTTATGCACAGACCTGGAAATCCTACGCAGAACTCAATAAATGTTACCGTAAGCTCAAAGGATTGATGTACAAACAGGCCAAAAAGGAGGAACACGACAATGACTAATTCGTATTCACTCATCGACTGTGAAGTTAAAGCGTTTTACGATGTTCTTCGCGATTTGAGCGGTATTGCACCGATCTATAGTAAAATCCACAACTTGCTTTGTACGATGCAGCACAATTTGAGCGATAGTGCGCAAAAAGTACTGTACATCTATTTTTCACTGCTCGACGACGGCAATACGCGGATTGCGCTTGATCCCGCAAAAGC
>CAMKRB010000327.1 GCA_946415045.1 uncultured Myxococcales bacterium | reverse complement strand
GCCAGATCTATGAACTCGGCCGTCTGGGACAGTCGCATTATATTGCAATGGAATACATTGCCGGGCGCGACGTTCATGCAATTCAGAACTATTACCGGCAGCAGCGCAAGATTATGAGCATCAGCCAGGCCTGTTTTATCATGGCACAGGCTGCGCAGGGACTGGATTATGCACATCGTGCTGTGGATCCCAACGGCAAGCCGCTGGGGCTGATACATCGCGACGTCAGCCCGCAGAATCTGCTCGTCACATACGACGGCATCGTTAAGCTGATTGATTTTGGTATTGCCAAGGCTTCCAGAAGCATTTCGCACTCAAAAAGCGGCGTGGTAAAGGGCAAGTTCAGCTACATGAGCCCCGAGCAGGCGACGAACGGAAATATCGATCATCGGTCCGATATTTTTGCTTTGGGCGTCATCTTCTGGGAGTTGCTCACCGGGCGCCGGCTTTTTCAGTCCGAAAGTGAATTCGCAATCATGGAAATGATTTCCGAATGCAACATCAAGAAGCCGTCCCACTATAACAAAATGATCCCCGAAGCCGTCGAACGCATCTGCATGAAGGCGCTTGAGAAGGATCCAAACAACCGCTACACCTGGGCCAGTGAGATGGTCATTGACCTGTTCGATTTTATTAACGGTTGTAAAACGCCTTTCACACAGTGGCATTTGCAGAACTGGATGTGCGAGGCATTTAAAAAAGAACTCCAGGAAGAATGGGATAAGCTCCCCATATTTAATTCGATTAACACAGCCGAAGATGTTGCAAAATACAATGCGGAACATGCTGCATCGAATCCCGAGATGAATGCGGCCGGCGACAGCGTGTCTGGATCGAGAAATATGGGGGAGATGGAAACCATGGACTCGGCCGTGATTAACCCCGGAGATTCGATCGACAAACCGCTGCTGCCACCGGTGCCGGGTCGCCCGATTCCTAAATCTGATGATATCGTTAAACCCAAACCGCGAAGTAAACCCGGCGAAATCAGCAAGCCGATGCCGCGGAGCAAACCCGGCGAAATCAGCAAGCCGATGCCGCGAAGCAAACCCGGCGAAATCAGCAAGCCAATGCCGCGAAGCAAACCCGGCGAAATCAGCAAGCCCTTGCCGCTCTCAAATCCCGGCGAGATTAGCAAGCCGATTCCCGGCGTGATTCCGGTTGCAATGCCGGCTGGAGCTGCGCCCGATTCCAAATCGGAAGACGATAAAAATGCCAGACTCGCGGTCGATTCCCCCGCATCTGTCGATGAGGAAGATATCGAGCTCACCCCCGAAGGTATCGGCCCTGAAGTTTCTGATCCCCAGATACTTGCGATAAAACGGGCCGAACGAAAAGCCAAAACGCGAAAGGGACTGGTCAGTTTCATCGTTGCAATTTGTGCCGTTTTTATTCTGAGCCCGATTCTGCTTGCAAGCAACATCATCAAGTTGCCAAAACCAACGCCGGATCTTCCCACTTCCGCTAAATTGCTGCTCAATGTCGTTCCCAAATCCGACAAGGCTCATGTTTCTGTGTTCGCTTTCCCAAAGCGGGATGATAGCGCCGAAATCTTTTCCGGCGACGGATCTGCACACGAAATCGACAGCCTTCAGGCAGGTGCATACCTCGTCGAGGTCGCCATCCCAGGGTACGAGACAGAACAGTTCTCTCTCTCCCTTGAAAATGGCACGTCGGATTCCAGGGTTGAACTGACACATCCTCTGCCCGTGATTACAAATTACAGTGTCCGCGTCACGCCTGATAATGCACATCTCTACATCAACGGTAAACTTGAGCCAGGAACCGGATCCGAAAGAATTGTCAAGGGCATTGTGGGAACGACGTATTCCGTCCGCGCTTTCCGCCCCGGGTTCGAATCCCAGACGCAGTCCGTCACCCTTGATGATAATACATCTCTGACGTTTGCTTTGCTGCCCGATTCGCCGGTGACCGTGTCCATCCACTCCGATCCGCCACGATGCACTGTCTATACCATCGATGAGACAGGGAAATCCGTCAGGCGTGGTGAAACACCCATTACGCTCGATAATATCGATGTCGATGTACCGCTCAACATCGAAGTCAAATCCGGTCGGCAGTATTGGAGACGACAGATCGATTTCGAACAGGTCGATACAAGCGATATCCGCTTGTTTGCCGATTTCAGCGCGCCAGCTTCCTAGACTTTGAGCGTTCAGATGCTGGCTGCTGAGCATGCCGCTTAACGGGGACTCACAGGTGTTCATCGTTACCGGATTCGTGTCGGTTGCGTAAATTTCCTTTGACATACCCCGTCAAAAAAATGATAATCATTCCGCTTTATTCTGTCGCACATTTTTGAGATGTGTGGCTTTTCGTTTCTTTTTCCCTCTTTCTTCGAGAGCTTTTGTCTATGTCAACTTCCAACGTGATTGTGAATGCCGGTAATTTCTTCGCCTCTGATGCTGCTGATCGTTTGGCTGCTTCCGATCTTTTCTCCGCTGCTGAAATCAGCGAGAAATTTGAACAGATTTGTGAACATTTTGAACGCCATCATGCACATCTCAATGACGATGCAACGGCAGCTCAAGTCGGTTTCTTCCTCGTCAATCGTGCACTTCATATTCTTGGTTATACCCACAGCCACAATGAGCCACTCGGCGAAGATCTCCGCATCGAATATACCTTGTTTAACAGCGCTGACGCTTTCCTCGCTCATGTCGGAAGCCGCGGAACGAACGGGTTCTTTAATGGTGCTGTAGGTATCGCAAAGGTTGCTGCATGGGCCGCAAATCTCGACGAAAACGTGAAAAATGAAGATGGCACCGCTGGCGATCCTCCTGCATATGAACTCGACGAGCAGATGAAGGCAACCAATATCCAGTTCGCCATCCTCACAAACGGCCGCATCTGGAGACTCTTCCACAAGAATACCGTCGCAATGCTCAATACGTTCTTTGAGATCGATCTCCTCAAGATCCTCGAATCCCGTGACACCGATACTTTCAAAGTTTTCGTCAACGCTTTCTCGGCCAAGGCGATTTCGTTCGATAAGTCCGGTTCCTGCCCCAACAAAAAATTGTTGGCGTAATTGGATTTGATTCCTGTTTTTTAAGGGCCTCTGCAATACAGAGGCCTTTTTTGTTTCGGGATTCGTTCGTTTCTGCGTCTCGCAATCATTCCCCGGGCTCATTATGTCTGACCAGATAATACAGAAAATACAGGCCAGTGTTGAAGATGCCATTCGTCATCAACTGTTCTCGTGTGCTCAGGTTACAATTGCCGATGCACATTCGATAATTGCTTCGCTGGCTGTTGGCAATACCAGAATCAGCCAGAATTACAGCTTCGTTCCGCCAATGCCTGTGACGGAGCGCTCGCTGTTCGATATTGCCAGTATCACAAAGCCGGTTGTGACTGCTGCGCTTGTGATGAAAGCAGTGGACGAGGGGGTGCTTTCGTTTGATCAAAAACTCATCTCCATTCCTCAGTTCATTTTTCCACCATGGTTGCTCGGTGATTCTATTGCTGAACTGCTCAGTCATCAGACGCAGCTTCCTGCATGGATCGACTTTCATGGGGCGACGCCACGGGTCGAAAACCATGAGCAGGCCCGCGATCATATTTTGTCAACCATTTCCAGACTCAGTCCGCGAGACGATGGGACGACCTGGTGCTATTCCGATCTCGGCTATATGTTGCTTGGGTTTATTCTGGAACTGGTCTATGGCAAAAGCCTCGATGCCGTCTTCCGGGAGAAAATCGCGGAACCGCTTGGACTTGAGAATGATATGGTCTTCACGCCGCTGCGCTATATCATGAAGAAAGAAATCCCAGCCACGTGCCCAATGGGAAATGATTTCATTCAGGGACATCCGGATGATGCCAATGCGCGGTCTCTTTCGCATATCGCAGGCCACGCCGGACTATTTGCTTCTGCCCGCGCTATCACGATATACATCCAAAAGCTTCTTGCATGCGATTTTCCTGTATCGCGGCAAATCATTGCGCATTGTCTGAATTATCATTCCGAGCTGACCCCGTTCGCTTTGGGTTGGGACAGACCGACAACTGCAGATTCTCTATCCGGTCGTATGCCGTCAGATCCCGTTTTAGGTCATCTCGGTTTTACCGGATGTTCGGTGTGGTTCGATTTGAATACCAGGAGAATTGTGACTTTCCTTACCAACCGCACGCATACCAATGCAGATCCCAAATCCATTTCCGAGCTCAGGCGCAGTATTTATAAACTCGCGTGGTCATTGTAGTGTGAAGCAGCCGAAAAAATACCTCGCACTCGATATTGGTACGGTTCGCATCGGTATCGCAATTTCGGATCCCACGACCAATATTGCGCTGCCTCTCTCAACCATACATGTTGCGAAGTCCGCGAATCCGTATGCCGAAATAAAAAGTATCATCGATGCGCATCAGATTCATTCGGTTGTCGTTGGATGGCCCCTTGAACTCGATGGTTCCGAAGGGCCTGCGATACGCAGAACAAAGCAATTCCTGATTTCGCTCAAAAAAGTGTGTCCGGAAATC
>CAMKRB010000326.1 GCA_946415045.1 uncultured Myxococcales bacterium | reverse complement strand
CCCGCAGACCATATCTGGTCATATCCTGCGCAATTGCCTGCTGCTTTTGTGCAGCATTGGGATCCGGCGCAAATTTCACATCCTTGATGGTGAGATTTGTGAGGTTATAATCTTTTTGTGCAGCAGGTATAAATAACTGATTTGCCAGTATGGTCGGATCATTCAGCATTGGATTCTGGCTGATACGCCCCTGACCGCCCATTTGTATATTTGATGAAAATGCGAATTTCATCTCACCATCCGGGGATGCAGTCCACGCATACCAACTGTGCGGCATATTGGGGCTGTTTGTAAGCCATTGCGCATTACCACCGGCAAGCCAGCCATCCGGATGCTTGTATTGTAAGATCAACATCTGCGTTTGGGGATCCACCAGATGATAGATGTTTTCTGCATGTTTGGGAACCATCGGTTCGTTATTGCCAACATAGGAATTGGTTACATCTTCCTGGACTGTTGTGTTCCCTGTATCACTGCCAGCATTGCCAGGACGGTTGCATGATGCAGAACTCATGCATACAGCGCTCAACAGAATGACAAACCCATAACGCACGGATACGCTCATGATATCATCTCCTTATGTGATGCCCCCCAAACTATAAATTTACCGCACGGTTTGAGGTGGCGCAAGGAATTTGTCGCAGAGCTGCCGCATAAAATGCAACGATTCAGCACATTCCATTAAATACAATATTCTGCAACTGCAGCTAATATGCACTAAGCCTTATCCGATCATAGTAACCTATCAGGAGTTTGCCCATTAGGAAATGTGATGCGCTTTGATTATCAAAGTAGTTGCGATGATTGGACAATCCAAGTGTATATTCAAACAGTATGGTCAATTTGAGACTCGATTCCTGCTTAAATATAAAATCGAACTCATAACCGGCACCCAGGCGTATCGCAAACCATCCCTCATAATCATCTTTTTGCTCGGGATTATAGAATGGTTTTCTTATATACTCTCCACCCATTCCCAATTCAATGACAGGGCCGGATGTAAAGTAATTATCATAACCTTTGCCAATGGGTTGTCTCAGGACATAAGGGAAGCACCACCGGGTAAGCAATAACGTGGCTCCTTTGAAGTTTTTTCTGCGTTTGGATTCTCCGGGCTGCATCAGCTCTGTGGATGGATTCATGTCGATATATCCGAGTTCCTGCTGAAGCAAAATTGCAAATATAACGATCTGAATGCCGAATGACAGCGAAACATTTGGGCCGAAATTGTTTGTATCATAGAGTGCATTGTCTACCCTGAAATCCTCGAAGCCGACACCCAGTTCAAAGAAACTGGCCAAACCCGGAAATTCAGCATATGCACCGGAGGGAAACAGCAGAGCAATCCATAACGCAATGATAAAAGGGATTGGACGGATATGTGACATCTTAATGTTGTATAATCATACAATGATTGTGATAGTAAACAACTAGCCATTGTTAGCGAGCATGTGGCGGCGAATGGAAACATTCATGAGGATACCGACGCATATCATCATGCAGAGGACACTGGATCCGCCATAAGAAATGAGCGGCAGCGTAATGCCAACGACAGGGGCCCAGCGTACGACCATAGCAGTATTCACTGCCACTTGCCAGAAAAAGATCGCCGCAATGCCAACCGCCAGCAGCATGCCGAAACGGTCTCTGGCGGATGCGGCAATGTGAAGCGCCCACAATAGCAGTACGAAATAGAGCAGCATCAATGCGCATACGCCGATAAATCCGTATTCTTCGGCCCAGTTGGCGAGCGCGAAGTCGTTTTCGGGTTCGGGCACAAAGCCTTTCTGAACCTGTGTGCTTTGACCGTATCCGCGCCCCATCACCCCGCCGGCACCAACGGCGATGACCGAATTTTTGACCTGCCAGTCGCTGCCATAGGGATCGTCTTCGATTTGCAAAAATGTGAGCACGCGGGATCGCTGATAGTCGTGCATGATGAACCATGCGGCCGGGGCACAGGCAATGAGCACCGCAACTATAATGGCGATGGTTTTGCGTTTGACGCCCTCAAACAGAATCATCACGCCGGAAATCATGGCGATGAGCAGGGCAGTGCCGAGATCGGGCTCGAGAAATATGAGTGCCATCGGCAGCAGAATCGCACCAAATAGCGGCAGAAGCCCTTTGAGATTGTAGTGCTGGCGATGTTCACGCTCTGAAAAATATTTTGCAATAAAGATGACAACCGCAATTTTCATCAATTCAGATGGCTGCATACTGAAGAAACCGAAGCTAATCCAGCGTTTGGAACCATTGAATTCGGCACCGATAATCAGCACGAGAATGAGCAATGCGATGCCGCCGCCATAAATGATGTTTCCGAATCTCGCGTAATTTCGATAGTCGATGGATGCGCATGGCACCGTGAACAGAAGAAATCCCAGCGTCACCCAAAGCAGCTGTGTATTGTGCAGCGGCTTTGGCAGAATCGTCGCAATGCTCGTGAGATTGAAGATACCGATGCTGATGATGGCAACGATGAGGAAGAAGAGCATCCAGTCGATGGAGGCAAACAGAGATTTGATGGGGCGGGCTTTAATCAGTTTCATGGTGTGATGGGATGATATCGACGTTCCATGAACGTCTGGCTATGAAATATGGAAATCGGGGATTGGCAGAGGGCGGCGCGTATCGCGCAGCGATAGCGACGCGGGGGTAGGTGCGTATCGCGCAGCGATAGCACCGCAGGGGGCGAGCCCCCTTATCCACAAACAAGACTGAAAACGGCCTATGGCGTGGATGCGGCGGGTTCATGGTTAAGAATTTCGCGGAAATACCGATCGAGAACTTCCATGACGACGGGGCCTGCGTTGGCGGAACCGGAACCGCCGTGTTCGAGAAATACGACGACGGCAATTTTGGGATGATCGATGGGGGCAAATGCCGCAAACCAGGCATGATCGCGGTATTTGAATTCGACAGCGGCGCTCGACACGCGGCGGGAAATTACCTGTGCGGAACCGGTTTTTCCGGCGACGCTGAGGTTGGGGAGACGGTAGGCGTAGGCCGTGCCGATTTCGCTGTTGACGACCATGTCGAGGCCGTTTTTGATGGTCTCGAAGGTTTCGCGCTTGAACGGGAGTTTGTAATGGATGCGGCTGGGGAACGTAAAGATGGGGTTGCCTTCGGCGGTTTCGATGCGATCGATGAGCAGCGGGTAATAGAGCGTGCCGCCGTTTGCGATGGCGGCGTAGAGCATGGCCATCTGCAGCGGGGTGACGCGCACATCGCCTTGTCCGATCGATGTGGAGAGCGTGAATCCGCCCTGAAATCCTTCTTTTGAGCGCTTGTTGTGGTATTCGCGGGTGGGGACGATGCCGGCGGATTCGTTGTTGATGCCGATACCGGTGCGTTCACCGAGTCCGAATTGGCGCGCGTAATCGGCGAGCGTGTCCATGCCGAGCTTTTCGCCAACCTTGTAGAAGTAGACGTCGCAGCTGGAGGCGAGCGCTTCGGTAATTGAAACGGCACCATGCCCCGAGTGTTTCCAGCAGTGGAATCGGCGGCGCTGTTTGCCGTATTCGTAGTATCCGGGACAGTTGAGTGTATCCTGGGGCAGCATCAGGCCTTCTTCGAGGGTGGCGGCTGCGGTGACGACTTTGTAGATCGATCCCGGAAAGAAGGAGAGCAGGGTTTTGTCGAGCATGGGCTTGTAGGGATTGGTGTCGGAGAGCACATGTTCTTCGCGGCTGAGGCGGCCGGACCAGCTGTTGGGATTGAAAGTCGGGGCCGATGCCATGCCCAGAATCCGGCCGGTATCGGGTTCGACGGCGACGATGGCGCCAGTGGGGTAGTCGCGCAGCGCATGTTTGAGGATGCGCTGGAAATCCATGTCGATGGTGAGGACGATGTTTTTGCCGGAAATCGGTTCGATATCTTTCCAATCACGCATGAGCGCGAGGGATTCGGGATCGGTTTGCGGGATGCCCTTGGCGTTGACAACACTGGCGTTCAGTCCGTTCGCGCCGCGCAGCATGGGTTCGTAGCGGCGCTCTATGCCCATGCGTCCGGTCACGTCACCCATGCGGTAGCCGTAATCCTTGTATGTTTTCAGCTCTTCGTCGTTAATCTGGTTGACGTATCCGATGATGTGCGCACCGAGTTCGTTGAAGGGGTAGTAGCGCTTGCTGGATGCAATGATTTCGACGCCGTGGAACATCAGTGAATTGGTTTCGACTTTTGCCAGCTGGTCGCGGGTGATGCCGTTTTTGACGGGGATGGGGAGCAGACGGTCGGCTGTCTTTGTGTTCCGAATCTTCTGAATGAGATTTTGTTTTTCGGTATCGGTGAGTGCAAGACTGGAGGCGAGTGCATCAATGCGGGACAGAAAGCTGGACTCTTCCTCAGCTTTGGAGGTGAAGTAGGCGGGGGTAAGGATGACGTTGTAAGACGGGCGGTTGGTTGCGACGGGCCGCATCTTGACGTCGAAGATCTGGCCGCGTTCTGCGAGCACCGGACGCGGCCGCATCTTGACGTCGAAGATCTGGCCGCGTTCTGCGAGCACCGGACG
>CAMKRB010000325.1 GCA_946415045.1 uncultured Myxococcales bacterium | reverse complement strand
GGATCCGGTCGCATCCAATCGCCCCATCAATGCCACAGATTTACTCAACGAAATCCAGCGGGTAAAACACAATGAACTGCCACTACAGGCCGACAATAACAATCGTTCGTCCATGTCTGTACCAAGACGAGTTTGGATATGGATCAAAAACCATCTGCCTCGCATCTCCAAATGGGTGAACATACCCGAAGAAAAATGGACTGCCTGGCCAACAGCCGAAGGCATCATTTATGTAAAAACAAAGATTAACAATGTATGCAAGGCAGAATATACATTTGATGCAAACGATCGCACATGGTGCGGCATGGCTGAGCTCGTCAGTGAGGATATCAAGCCGCCGCATCCATGCACCGTTCACTATAATCCGGACGACCCACGGTTTAATATTATAGAAAAGGTATAAGTGTATGGAATCCGTTATGAATACAAAGCACTTATCATCTGAAAATAATGATGATATCCATGATATAACCGGTGCATCTAAAGATATGGTTCGCCGTGATGCCATTGTTCCGTCGATACCTGCACTGAAAGGCAAATATGAATACATCCAGCAGATTGGCAGCGGCGCACAAGGTGACATCTATAAGGCGCGTCATTTAAAGGATGGAAAGCTGGTCGCCATCAAACAGCTTCGAATCGATCAGATCGAAAACTGGAAAGCCTATGATTTGTTCGATCGGGAAGCAAATGTGCTTGCAAAACTGAATATCGATGGTGTCGCAAAGTTTTATGAGGCAGGAAAATGCTTTGATGCAAATCCGCCATACGCCTATATCGTGCAGGAACTTATCGACGGCATTTCGCTTGAATCCCACATGCACAGCGGCAGACGATGGACACTGGCTCAAACGTTCGATATCGCCATACAGATTCTGGATATTCTCGAAAAACTGCATCACGCCGATCCCCCGATCATCCATCGCGATTTAAAGCCCGGCAACATCATGATTTGCCAGAATGCCCTAAAAGACAAAGTCTATCTTATCGATTTTGGAGCAGTAGCGAATCCGCTGGTTCAGGGAGGCGGCTCAACCATCGCAGGAACATTCGGCTTTATGCCGCCCGAACAGCTCATGGGAAAACCAGGCCCCGAAAGCGATTTGTATGCACTTGCCGCAACTGTCGTTTATATGCTCAGCGGCGTTTCCCCGGCAGATATGCAAACACTCGAATTCCGTCTGGTCATTGAACCGCATCTGCAATCCTATCCACCGGCAGTGATGCATCTTCTCGGCCGCATGCTTGAACCCACTGCAAACAAACGTCTCACAGACTATAAAGAAATCAGACAGCAATTTTACAACTTCTCACAATCCATTTTCATTGAACAGCTCAATGATACAGATGATTTCTATACATCATCCGAATATATTCCTCAGTTCAAATCAGTTAAAACCCTTTGGGACAACGGCAACCTGAAACTGTGGTCTGCACTCCCCTCGCAAACGCCCCGAAACATCCCGGACGGCATCATGCTGATTGAATCCCAGGATCTCAAATCTCACCATTCGATCGCAGGCAAACACCTGGTCACAAAGGATGACGCAGGCGGATGTGTGAAAGTTTTTGCCACATTCACGCTCATTCCTATGATTTTTGGCTGTTTATTTGGCGCATATCTCAGCATATCCGAAGATGGTATAACAATTTATGAGTTATTAAAGATTTTGTTATTTGCACCATTTGTTGTATTGCCACTTGGTTTGATACTTTGGCTGGTGTATGGCAGTCCAAAATTCAAGTCATATGCCATGCTGCCAGCACGCGAATTTACCAGCACAAACACCTACTTCGAACGCAACAAACTGCTCCTGAGCGGGCAAAAGACGATTGCAACAGTCGTAAGCGTCCACTATCAGCCCAACAGCGGTGATTATACCGAACAATGCAACTACCGAAACAGCCCCTATAACGGGCTGTATATACACGACAATCCCTGTTATATCATTACCTACAAATTCAATCCCCCAAACGATTCACTCGCCGATGATCTCTTTCATCACATTATAGTCCACCGTGAACCTGGTAAACACCTGCAGCCCGGAGATCCGCTGCCGATTCTGTACAGAATTGACCCCCTGGATAATAGAAAAGTTTACAGTATGCCTTATCCCTTTGCATCATGCGACGTCGAAAACTATAGAGAAATCATTTGCTGTTCTGAAAATGGCGTCATCATGAATCAGGAGTTCACCCCAGAATAGACAGCGGAAACAATCGTATATTAAACTGTTGATACAGGCCTTTGTGTGATGTAAAGAGAATGCGGATGACGTGGCGCCCGCACACCGGGTACTTCCGCATTAAATTCGGCATATTCACGTCACAAGAGGAAAAAATGTTCAACAATAAATCAATTTTTATATTCATAACTACAATCTGCATGATATCGTGTTTCTCATGCAGCGACGACAAAAAGATTGAGCCGGGTGTGATTCCATGTCTTGCAGACAATACCTGCGCGGATGCATCACGCGTCTGCATCAATGATTTGTACTGCGTGCCCAGATGCACACCGGATTCGTGCGACCCCGGCTTTGTCTGCGCTGCTTCGGGGATCTGCACCAAACAAAACGTGCAGGATCCCACCAAACCACAGTGCTCGCAGGAAGTGCCCTGCACCGACAGCAACCTGCATTGCGTGGGCGGAAAATGCGTACCCAAATCCAGTGGCGCAGCATGTTCTGGAACGCAGAAATGCGACAAATCCAATTTTTACTGCGTGAATGGTCAGTGTCTTGCGGCTTCGGCCACGACTTCATGCGGTGACGACACAGCCTGTCCCGATACGCAATACTGCGACAACGGCCACTGCGCCGATCGCTGCGCATCATCCGATGGCTGCACGGATCACCGGGAATGCGATCCCCAAACCGGCAAATGCGTGGAGAGATGCTTTCTCAAAGGCTGTCCCGACGGGATGGCATGCAACAATAACGGCCTTTGTGTCGTCGGCGACTGCACGTCGTGGCAGCGCTGCTACGAAAACGGTTTCGACCAGACCTATGTGTGCGATGTTCCGAATTTCAAATGCATCAAGAAATGCAGCGAAGGTTCGTGCGGCACGGGAAAATACTGCGACGGCGACGATTTTCTTTGTCATGACGGCGAATGTTCTGAAATCGACGCATGCACCGGAACCAAAGTCTGCGATCTGCCATCGCATACTTGCATCGAAAAATGTACATCGGATACAGCATGTAACGGACTCTTATGCGATAGCGACGGCCGCTGTGTCGAACCCTGTGCGACCGGAACATGCCGCAAGGGCAAAGTCTGCGATCCCGACACCAACCTCTGCATCGAAGCCGAATGCTCCCCGCTGGACGGCTGCCCGCAAAGCTATCAGGTATGCGACAAGGGACATTGCGTCGACAGATGTACCATGAGCGGCGCCAAATGCAGTGAAAACGCAGTTTGTGATGCAGCATCCGGGCTTTGCATTCCCAAATGTACTGCCGAATCATGCCAGCAGGAAGGCCAGGTTTGCGGCAATGAGGGCCGATGCGTCGATGGAGAATGCTCCATCGTTGAGCCCTGCGCCGATCAGTCAAAGGTCTGCTCTGCCGATTACAAATGTGTCACGCCCAAAAACATCAAAAATGATTGCTATTTCTACTCGACATGTGCATCGCAGTGCGACGGATCACACGAAAAAGACTGCAATGACTGCCGTTCCAAATCCAAATGGTGCGAAGAAGGCAAGCAGTGCAATGCCTATAACGAATGCATCGATTCGTCCAGTGCAGACGGTCTGGGCCTGGGCATAGCCTGTGACGATGCTGTGGCCGGCAAATCTTGCGCATCCGGGCTGTATTGCGATTCAAAACAGAAAGTCTGCCTGCAGGATGCTTATAAAGTTCAGGGCACATCCTGTACTGCCGGATCCTATGCCGACCACTGCGAAGGCAATCTCATCGTCGAATGCAGCGAATACTATTCACAAGTCATGGTCTACGACTGCAAAACCTATTATGTCAACTGGGATATGGGAACGAACGCATCATTCTATGGAGACGATTTCGTTTGCGCCAAACAGCCCGGCACGAACTATGTCGCATGCGCCCAGCAATGCACAGCCGACGATGTCACCGCAAAATCCACCAGGTATGTCTGCAGCAGGGATCTCAACGACTTTGATGCCGAATACAGCAATTCATACCTGTGCAAATATAACGAAGAAGGCATTCCTGCTTATTATTACGAGCAGTCAAAAGAATGCTGGAATGGCTGTTCCCTTGAGGATGGCACGTGTGACAACGATTAACCGTCACGATTTCGTCCCCTGTATAGACGGCGGCAACGATCAAAACGGCGGATGCCGTGAGTTTTTTGTTTTGGTGGGGGAAGTCTCCCCCTACGCGTCTATTGTCGCGGCGTAGCGAGCGCAAGCGAGGTAGACGCGACGCGGGCGCGTATCGAGAAAGAGACGTGTCGTGACACGTCTCTTACCGAAATAGCGCCGCAACAATACGCCGCTACCCCCTCTTCCCACCTGAATTCATGTACCGCATGC